>NZ_JBNGOY010000012.1:0-121966 GCF_050589805.1 Carboxylicivirga fragile
ACTTTAGGGGAGGTTTGGAGGGGTAGAAATAAAGGTTAAGTTTTAATCTATAAGTTATCTGGGTTTTAAATTCACTTTTGAGACAGCCTCTTTTTTTTTGCTCAAGGGCAACCATTTATTATGAACTAGCATTTATATTAGCGTACGACAATTTTACCTGATCTGTGAATAAGCTAATAAAAGATTTAAAAAAGAAACGCACCAAGGCACAGTACATTGTCTTCGACAAGTATTCGAGTTACTTGTTTAAAATCGCGTATCGTTATTTAAAAGATACTCATTTGGCTGAAGAGGCAGTATCACAAGCTTTCATGAATATTTTTAATAAAATTGATCGGAGCGATATTGAAGAGGAGGTAGCCTTTAAAGCCTGGGCGCGAAGAATAACCATTAACCAAGCCTTAATGGAAATAAGAAAACATCTACGGTTTCAGGATACAATTGTACTTAATGAACATACGAAAGAGGCGCCAATACAAACAGATCAGCAATTACACGAAGAAGACATTGTAAATCTGGTACTAAAATTACCCGATGGTTACCGAACGGTATTCAACCTATATGTAATAGAAGGCTACAAACACAGTGAAATTGCCGAAATGTTATCCATAAGCGTGGGGACTTCTAAATCACAACTGAGCAAGGCTCGAAAATTATTACAGAATCAAATACTAAAAAACGATAACTACTATGCAACCAATCAATGAAGATCATATAAAAGAAGCCATTGAGAAGTGGGAAGAATCACCTGCGCATATTGGTTTCAATAAAACAGCTATGCTTAATAAGCTACAACTTGAAGATGCTCAAAATGGAAAAATATGGCAGCGTATTGCAGCAGCTGTGATAATTGTTTTGTTATCATCTTTAGCTATGTATAGCTTCAATTCGAGTAAAACTGTAAAACATCAAAATCTTGCCTTACAACAAGAACAGCTTAAACAACAAAAGCAAATTGCTCACCTGCGAGATTCAATAGCGCGGCTTTCGAATAATCCAAAAGTAGAATACATTACCATTGAAAAAGAAAAACCTGTATTGGTGGCACAAAAGCAATCAATGGAAAACACTAATTACGAACAAATCGCTCAATTAGAAATGGAAAACGCAAAACTGCAATCTTCGCTCGATCAATTAACTCTGGCATCAATTGGCCTTAACGACAGCATTCGAATCTTACTTGCAAATATGGAAGAAATTCAAAACGATTATCAGATTGTTGTAAATAGCTTAGAAAAG
The DNA here is from genome assembly GCF_050589805.1 of Carboxylicivirga fragile. Classification (NCBI taxonomy): domain Bacteria; kingdom Pseudomonadati; phylum Bacteroidota; class Bacteroidia; order Marinilabiliales; family Marinilabiliaceae; genus Carboxylicivirga; species Carboxylicivirga fragile. Next base: position 1,240 of record NZ_JBNGOY010000012.1, read on the forward strand.
AAAGAATCATTTAAAGTCAATTTAAATGAAGAGCTATTGGCTTCTTCAATTTCAAACACAACAATTAAAAATAACAAAGTTAGTAAGGAAGAAAAACTAAAATTTAAACTTGGTAAAAAGGCAGTATCGACATCTCCTATACGCCGATCAATTTCATTCAGATAATAAAAACCGTAAAGTAAATACAATGAAACGACTAATAATATACTCAATATGTCTGATTGCAATTCTTCAAAACTCTTATGCCAGCAAGGTACATCAGGATACCCTTATACTTAAAATGCCCAATGGCGTAATGATTGAACAATTGGTTCATTATCGTGCCCCAGGTGATGTGAAAGTATTCGATAAATTTCAAACTTACCTGAGTACCTTTCTTGAGCAATTTAAAAAACTGGAGACTGATGCAATCAACGATCAACAGCCCATGCGCATTGAATTTAACAACATTGTTAAACATTTTACCTCCAAAGAATACTCTATTAGTTTTGAGGACTATAAACCCAAAACAAAAATCACTTTAGTTGATACGAACAATTTACACCATATTAATCAGCGTATTCATTTGCTAGTTTTAAGCAATAATTCGAAATATAATCATTACAAAGCACGTGTGCATTTCTCTGACATGAGCCAGTTAAACAAATTGTTAGACTATGATTTTGAAAAAATCAACAATGAATTAGCTGCCAGCTTTAAGGAAGAAGAATATAAATTTTTAAAACGAAAACCTTTTTCGTCGTGGATAAAAGTGAATGACAAATCGGAAACGACATTAGAATACAATCAGATACCAGAGCATCCCACCGATGTGATTCAATTATCGGCCGGAACGGGTTTACAAAGTATTAAGAGTGTATGGCTGGGTAGTTTTCATGCGCGTATGACACTAATTTTACCGCGTAAGATGGTTGACAAACACTCATTCACTTTTGGCTATCAGTGGCTATACAATTTTACTTCTCCATCTGAGAAAAATATCAATGAATTTATTGATGTAGGTTATGCCTTTAATTTCTCTGATTCGCCAAGTAAAGATAAATGGGCAGGCATTGACATTGGTTTTCTGATAAAGAGAAGAGGCGACTTCTTTGATAACAATACCTTTCGTTTGGGTTTATATACCAACCTAAACAAATCGGTAACGGTTGGGCCACAAATGTATTTCAACGATTTCTTTAAGAATGTTTATCCGGGTGTTAATATAAACATAGCCATATTGTAAAAATACAAGGAGCGGCTCTTGATTTGCAGCTTGCAAAAAAGAGCCGCTCCATAGTTTAAAATCATAGCTATTCCTTAAAACTCCAAACGGTAACTAAAAAAAGGATAAATCATGGTCATGCCGTGTGGTACAGCTTCCCCCTTTTTAAAATCATAAGCCCAACCAAACATCTCTTCTTGCATCAAGATATTTTTACCCTGTAGAATTAGAATGTGAGCTACTTTATTTCTATTGATACGATAATTAAGAGCTAAATCAAGAAAATATTTATTATCCTCCTGCCAATCAAAAGCACGACTCTCGTCTAACACAACCATTTCGCTGGCTTGCGAGGCTTCCTGATCGGGTGGTGTAAAACGATTACCTCCCATAAAGGCCAACTTACCATTTACACTGAATAGATTGTTTTCACCAACTTTCCACTCTTTACCAGCTAATAGGTTTAATACTACATTTCGGTTGTAGGATGTATTTCGCTCAACACCATCGCCACCAATGTATTTAGAATCAAAAAACGAACCCGTTAACATATAGTAGTAACCATCTTTCATGTAACGCTCAAGTGTAATATCTATTCCTACATTCGTTCCGCTACCATCGTTGCTTAAGGCTTCATCAAAATACATGTCCCATTGATAATTAAGTAAGGACTCTGATGTACCCGGTAATACCGGAACATCATACAAACGTTGATAATAAGGTTCAATCTTTAGCGACATATTGCTATTCACACGCCAATTGTATGAAAACACGAAATGATCGGCCTTGCTCACTTTTAAATCAGGATTGAGTAAATTATTATTATCATCTTCAGCCAAATAAAAACGCAAGGGCTCCAAACGACTGTGCTTTCCATAGGCCAATCCAAATGAATGTTTAGGAATAAATCGCCAGGTTAATCCCAGACGAGGTTCAGGCATCAACTCCTCATTTAAACCAAAGTACGAAAAGTTGATTCCGGCATTAATATCGAAGGTTGGGCCTACGCGAAACTTACTCTGGGAATAAGCTTGTAATAGATATGAATCGCCCTTTTGATCAGCTATTCGTATCAATTCATCCTCTACTCCAGGATCAGGATTTCCGAGAATATCCAAATCGAAGTTAAGATTGGTGTAGGTAAAACCTGTGCGATTAGTATGGCGCTTGCCAAATTTATAATTCAAATATGAACTCATGATCAATCGCCAATTTTCTTCGTTATGGTCGGCCAAAGACACAACCGATCCATCACGTTGCAACTGATCACTCACATTGGTAAATCGATCAATACTCCCTACTACTGACGAAAATAAATAAGCTTTTTGCGATAAATTAATGCGATGATTTAACCCACCTGCTGCAATATCAGAACCAGTATCGTATTTATTATTATCCCACGATGTTTCCCATTTATCAGCCTCCTCGGGTTCGAAAGCCACATTGCTCAAACCACCAATGCCCCACACTGAGAAGGTTCCAGCCTTTTTAGCTGGTAAATTTACCTTAAAACTCAAATCCTGATATTTGGGTAGGCCAACATTCATATCAACAATTTGACCTACCAAACCCATGGTTGAATAACGGTAGTTAAAAAGGTATGAAGCCTTGCCTCCATCCTTAAATGGCCCTTCTGAACTTATATCAATGCCCTGACTTCCTATCTGAAAAGCCGATTCTCGTTTGTCGCGATTGCCATTACGGAATTTGATATCGAACACACCAGATGTGGCATTGCCATATTCAGCAGGGAAAGCACCCGTAAAGAAGTCCGAATTATCGAGCATATTAACACTAAAGACCGTTTCAATACCTCCACCATTATTTACACCATTCAAATGATTTGGAGCGGGTATTTCAACACCCTCAAGCCTCCAGAGAATTCCCTTTGGCGCGTTACCGCGTATCACAATGGCATTGTCGTTGACACCTTCGGCCATAGATACACCAGCAAATGATCCAGCCAAACGCGAAGGATCATTCCAGCCTCCGGCAAAACGCCCAGCTTCTTCAACAGAAAATGAACGTGCCGATAAGGTAGCCATGTTATTCGCAGCTTTATCCTTGCGTTGCTTTGGTTTAACCACAATCTCACCCAATTCCTTAAAAGCTTCTTTTAGTTTGATAGTAAGCACCACTTCTTTTCCCGAACCAAGGAGTACTTCCGATAAAATAGCAGGTTCGTAACCTAAAAAACTAACTTGTATGGTATATCGTCCTACGGGTACATTTTCCAATACAAAATAACCATGCATATCAGTGATAGTACCTAGTTGTGGTGTTGTTTCCAATATAAGCACATTAACTCCCGGAATACTAATTTCTGAATCAGCATCTACCACTCTTCCCTTCAAGGTTTGAACAGACCCTTGCGCATTTAAATTAACCATTCCTGATAACAGGATAGATAAACAGGTTAATACAAACAACTTCATTTTCTTCATATCTGCAATAGATTTAATGTTACGAAGACAAAAATACAAGGCCACAGTAGTATAAAGGTTCAAACTTATAAAAACGCACCCCTAGCTACCACACTGGGAATAGGCACATTAAACAACAAACATGTCAATTATTATAAACCCGAACATTTTTTCTTGTATTCTGAAGGCGTTTGTTCGGTCATCTTTTTAAAAGTGGTATTAAAAGAGGTTTTAGAACTAAAACCGGATTCGAAGGCAACACCCAAGATTGAAAGCTTCTCATTTTTTTTATCAGCGAGCATCCGCTTCGCTTTTTCTATCCGAAATCGATTTACGAACTGAAAAAAATTCTCACTATACCCCTTATTTATTACATAGGATAATTGATGAGATGTAATGTTTAATAGTTGGGCAAGCTTCATTAAGGTTAACTCACTATCCAGATAAGGACTCTTCCGTTCCATCAACGAATCGAGTTGTGCTTTAATTTCCACTACCTTATCATCCGATAAAACTTGTCGCTTAGGCTCTTCATTCTGCTCCTCTGCATTAATATCTACAACAACCTTTACTTCGGCTTTATTTTTAGGAAATATTTCAGTTTGCCTAAGGGAGTAATAAGTGATAAATAGCACCACTAACAATACCATCACATTCATAAAACCATTAAGTGGCAATGTGAAGAAGACCAAATTAAACACACTAACCGCCACAACTAAAACGACAATCGCAATAATGATATACTCTAACCAATTAAGATTAATCTCCTGAGTTGATGATGCAAATTGCTGTATGTTTTTTTGATGTCGCCTTATTTTCAAAAAAGACAATGTAATAAATGTAAATGCATTGATTAAAATAAGCCCAAGTTTCGCCCAATACATATCCAAGGAGAAATACCAATTGGCAAGAATAAACATTAAATAAATAGTGGGAAGCAAAAGAAGTTTTGAAATGTTTGAGCTCACCTTATAGGCTGGCACAGCAAAATAACAAATACTAATATAAAAAATTGGAGGAGCTAAAAACTGAATGAAGGCCACAAAAATGTATGAACTTATTTCAATTTCATTATGTGATATCAAACCATAAACCTCATCAAACCAATACGAAGCCCATAACAACAGCAGCAAACCAAACCATCGGTTGGCTTTAACATTTACCTTCATTGGATTTGCAATCAGTATAAACGAAAGCATCAACAAAAAAGAAAATACCAGTATTTCGGTTAAACTTAAAATCATATCACTTTTACCAAACATTCACTTTTGATAAAGATACAAATTACATACCTAAGCTACATTAGGTGAACATTAGTTATTGTGTAATAATCTTTCTATCTTTTTAACAATTATAGCTTTGTAAAATAGTATTCTGCTTGTATTTTTCACAGTTGAATAAAAACGCATATACAATGAAAACGGTTAGTCAATATTTTTTAGCCTTGATAATGCTTGGAGCTACTCTGGCATGTTCAAACCAGAGTGTTCCTTCATCAACGGTAATCGAACTTAACAGTGCCTGGGAATTTAGCGAAGCTGAGCAAAACAATTGGCTAGAGGCAAAAGTGCCAGGTTGCGTGCATACCGATTTATTAAGTCACGATATAATTAAAGATCCGTTTTACCGACTCAATGAGCACGACCTGCAGTGGATCGACAAAAAAGATTGGGAATACCGAACTACTTTCGATGTGGATAAAAATGTATTGGCAAAAGATGTCATTTTCCTGAACTTTAAAGGACTCGATACTTATGCCGATGTTTACTTAAACGATAAACTCATATTAGAGGCCGATAACATGTTTCGCGGTTGGGAAATAGATTGTAAAAAGCAACTCAAAGAAGGAACGAACTCGCTGCGTATCTATTTTCATTCACCCATTAAAGTGGGGCTCGATATTTACGACAACTATCCATATGTAGTTCAATCATCTTCAAATGATTTGGCGAAAATTGGAAAAGTACCTGGGGGGAAATGGGTAAGTCCGCATGTACGTAAAGCACCTTACCAGTTTGGTTGGGACTGGGGTCCACGTCTGGTTACATCGGGCATTTGGGAACCCATTGAACTCATTGCTTGGAACAACACTAAACTCAAAAACATACATACAAGGCAAATGAAAGTCAGTGAAAAACAAGCCCGTTTAGAGTCGATTTTTGAGCTTGAAGCAACACAAGCCGGACAAGCCAAACTTTCACTATTACTTGATGGTGAAGAAATAAAAAACCAGATTGTAGAATTAAAAAAAGGCCTTCACCAATACACAATGGCCTTCGATATTGATAATCCTAAACTATGGTGGACAAATGGCTTGGGCGAAGCTCATTTATATGAGCTAGAAGGACAAGTTCAAACGGATGCTGGAAAAGAAAGCTTCAGCCATACTCTTGGTGTCAGGAGCATTGAGTTGGTTCGTGAAAAAGATGAAACAGGCCGTTCGTTTTATTTTACACTTAATGGTCAGCCAGTATTTATGAAAGGAGCCAACTACATTCCTAACGATGTATTCTTAGATCGTGTGACTCCTGAAAAATATGAACACATCATAAAGAGTGCTGCCAATTGTAATTTTAACATGTTACGTGTTTGGGGTGGTGGCATTTACGAAAAAGAAATATTTTACGACTTATGCGATAAATATGGCATACTAGTTTGGCAAGACTTTATGTTTGCCTGCAATATGTACCCTGGTCATCCTGAGTTTTTAGAGAGTGTTAGTCAGGAAGCACAATACAATGTGAAACGCTTGCGCAACCACCCATGCATTGCGCTTTGGTGTGGTAACAACGAAATACTGGGTGCTTGGTTTGGCTGGGGCTGGAAAGAGAATAACGAACGAGAGCAACCCCACGGTGCTGAAGCCATGTGGAAGGCTTATAAGGACATATTTCTGGATGTACTACCCAAAGCAGTGGAAAAGCACGATCCTGATAAATACTATTGGGCATCGAGTCCTCAGGCGGGCGATACCATACGCACCAATAAAATTGATGGCGACGAGCATGACTGGCGCATTTGGTTTCAGGATGTACCGTTCATTACCTATCACGATGGTGCGGCAAGGTTTGTCAGCGAATATGGCTTTCAATCCTTCCCTGAATTAAAAACCGTTAAAAAATACGCCTTACCAGAGGATTACGACATCAACTCGGAAGTAATGAAATCGCACCAACGTTCCTTCATTGGTAACGATGCCATTAAACGATACATGGATAACTACTATCGCGAGCCAAAGGATTTCGAATCCTTTTTATACGTGGGTTTGGTATTGCAAGCTGAAGGTATTCGAACTGGTATTGAAGGGCACCGCATTAACATGCCAATTACCATGGGTAGCTTGTATTGGCAATTGAACGATGTATGGCCTGCAGCATCATGGTCGAGCATCGATTATTTTGGCAACTGGAAAGCACTGCAATATTTCACGCGTAAAGCTTTTGCGCCTATCATGGCAGTACCCGATACCAAAACAGATGATTTATTGATCTACGCTGTTTCGGATAAATTCAAAGATGAAGCCGCTGATTTACAATTGCGTATTCTAGATTTCAATGGTAAAGAGTTATGGCAATCAAGCACCGAAGTAAACATCAAAGCCAATACCTCAACGGTGGTATTTAAACATGAATTGAAATCCTTATTAGCTAATATTGATGTGAGTCAGGCAGTGTTATCCACAAAACTTATTCAAAATGGTGAAAGTGTTTACGAAACAACATCTTACTTTAAAGAAGCTAAAGATTTAAAACTACCAGCTGTTGATGTAAAGGTGGAGATAGTTCCGAATACAGATGGATATACGATTACTTTATCGTGCGAGAAGTTGGCTAAGAATGTGTACTTGAGTTTAGATGGTGACGAAGGTTGGTTCTCCGATAATTATTTTGATTTACTGCCTAATGAGAGCCGTACCATTGTATATGAATCAAAAACGGATATCGAGAATTTAAAGAACAATTTGTTGATAAGGACTATTCAGGATACTTATTAAGCGAGCAACTAATTGAACCCACTTTAGGGTTCTTTTTCCTATGTTTATGCAAAAGGATGTCCAAAAACTAAGCTCGCTCATCGAGCATCATTACGGAAACCTATATAAACTCCTTAAGATCCGACTGACAGATGCGCTCTAATTCATGAAAACATTTGGGTTTGACCTGTGCATAGATAAATCCAAAAACCGGATATGCCTTATAATCTACTTTACGCAATTCTAGTACTTTCGAAAACTGAGAAGTTAATTTGTCGTAGTTGAAGGCCTCAATCTGTTTACCATGCACTCCGGTAGAATTATCCAACACAATGACACTGTACAAGTCGTCGTTTTGTTGTGATAAAATAGCATCCCAATTGGGTTTTTGGGCATTTAGGTAATACTCATATGGATTGATACCAAAAGCCTGCTCTGTTAAATCGGCCGTGGTACACCAGCCACCAAAGCGCATTGGGTTAACTTCAATGGGTACAGCCTCACCTCGTTCATTAATTCTCACTTCCACATGTACCGGAAAGTTTTTAATCCCTTCCAAATCGCCAATTTGCTTTAGAAAATCTGTAAAACGCTCAAGGTATTCTATAATGATTTGCTTAGAAGTATAATAAACCCGATCGCTTACATCCTCACTCGATGCAAAATAATGTTTATAGCTATTCAACAGAACAGGCTCACCGTTGGCATCGTAATAGGCATCAAAGGCAAACTCATCTCCTTCTATGTACTCCTCGATAATCCATTTATTGGTATCCAACACCTCTGTGGGATAAAGATGTTTTACTTGCTCAATCTCAAGCCGAATAGCATTCTTGGTATTGTCCCATTCATCGGCGCTGTTTACCTTATACACGCCCATACTAAAAAAACCAGTTGACGGTTTTATGATGAATGGAAACTTAAATGCATCAACGTTTAAACTGTCTAATTGATCAAGCTCTATTTCTTTGAAAAAGAAATCTGGATAAATAGATGAAATCCCTTCTCGAAATCTGCACTTATCCTTGAAGAAAGCAATGTGATCGGACAAATTTGAGGTGCTTAATTTATCCGCAATCCATGCAATGGCATTCTCCGAATTACTGTATAGGCGAGGACTATTTGTTTTATGCAAAGCGTTTACAAAATCATCCTCAGCCAAAAGAAGAGATCCTAAAACCGATTGATAGTTTCTCGAGAACTCATTTTCGAGAACCGGAAACTGATTCCTTTTAATGGTACCAATTAAAAATTCAGAAACATACGGCTTATCTATAATAATCATCCTTGCAAATTAACTGACTTAATAAATTCCATTACAACATTACCAAAATTGGTCATAAATAATTTAATGGCGATGGCCAGCAGAATAATACCAAAGAACTTTTTTAGGATATACATGCCACCTTCACTAATTACTCGTTCAATGAGGTTCGAAGATCGCAATACAAAAAACACAACAACAATATTTAAAAACAGAGCAATAATTATATTGATGGTTTCAAATTCAGCACGTAAGGATAATAAAGTAGTAAACGAACCTGCTCCAGCAATTAAAGGAAATGCGATAGGAACAATAGAGGCTCCAGATGGAGAGTCATATTTGAATATCTCCACGCCTAATATCATTTCGAAGGCCATAATAAGCAGCACAAAGGAACCTGCAATGGCGAAGGAAGAAATATCGACACCAAAAAGCCCGAGTAAGGCTTCTCCTATAAAGAGGAACACAATCATTATGACAAAGGCCACCGAAGTAGCTTGAAATGATTTAATTGGGCCATTTTTCTTTTTCAGATCCAAGATTATAGGCAAAGAGCCTAATATGTCGATCACGGCAAATAAAACAATAAATGCCGATACAATTTCCATTACATTAAATTCCATAGCAAAAAATTTACGCAAAGTTAAACGTTTAAACCTTGTGTACAAACCAGCTCATAACACAATTGTTTAAATTTGATCCTGCAAAGAGGGAAGTTGCCATAGCGCAGTTTGAATACGAATTGGATGAAAGGTGAGCCGTCCTGTGGGGATTTGTTATAGAACTGGATAAAAGGTAAGCCTTGCTGGGAGAGATTGGAGCCGTGCTGGAAAAAGGTGGGTCGCCCTGCACGAGGGTGAAGCGTCCCTGGGCATAGGTAACCAGTCCTGTTAGGGGTTTCAGAAGGTTTAACAAATAAGTGACGCATCGGTAAAAAACTGGGTTTCGCTCAGCACTTTAAAGAAATAAGCTATTATTAAGTGCTTGTTAAGAGCCAACTTTCCACTCATCAATCCAAGAAACCATAACATCAACCCAATCATCATTGTCATTCATACAAGGAACATGTTTAAATTCTAATCCTCCCGATTTTAAAAATTCATCTTTTCCTTCCATCGCAATTTCTTCTAAAGTTTCTAAACAATCAGCTACAAAAGCAGGCGTTACAACCGCTAATTTTTTCTTTTCTTCTGAAGGCAACTTCTTCAATTCATAATCGGTATAGGGTTTTAACCAAGGATCTTTTAGTAGTCTGGATTGAAAAGAATTACTATATGTTCCTTCCTTTAAGCTTAAAGTCTTTACAATTTCTTTTGTGGTTTCAAAGCACTGATGTCGATAACAGGTATGATGTGCTACCGAGTTTCTTTCACAACAAGAACCATCTATTTTACAATGACTTTTTGTTACATCAGATTTTAATATATGCCGTTCAGGAATACCATGATAAGAAAATAATATATGATCGTAATTAAAGTCTTTTAGATGATTAGAAATATTATCGCTCATTGCTTTTATGTAGCCAGGTTTGTTATAAAAAGGAGGCAAAACATCTAGTTTGATATTCGTATAATTGTTTGCTAAAATTTCCTCTGCTTTTGTAACAACTGTTTCGTATGAAGACATGGCATAATGTGGATACAATGGCACTAAAAACATTTCTGTCACGCCCTTATCAGCCAATTCCTTAATCCCTTTTTCCATCGACATAGATCCATAACGCATGGCCAAAGCAACAGGAATATCTACTTTGCTGATCACCTTTTTTGTAAACATTTCAGAAAACACAACTAATGGAGAACCATCTTCACGCCATATTCTTTTGTAGGCAGCAGCAGACTTCTTGGGACGAACATTTAAAATAATTCCATTGATCAATAACCAACGTTTCCAATAAGGAATGTCGATTACACGTTCATCCATTAAAAATTCACCTAAATATTTTTTGACATCTTTTGTATCCGTAGAATCTGGTGATCCCAAATTAGTTAATAATATTCCCTTCATAAAAAGCGTTTAAAGAACGGTATTCGTTATTTGATTATAAAATTCGTATCCCAACGCTCTTATAACAGTCGAAGTATAATTAGGTTCTCCCCTCTTCTTTCATTTAAATAATAAGCATATAGTAGGTATTGTATATCTTTAACATTAATCAAGAAGAGACAGATTGAAACTACATTTTAGAGAACTGGATTTACAGCAATCTCATTAATGTTTAGTTTTTATATTCAAGTATTGGGTCGACATGATGAAGCCCCTTGCCTAACTGTTCAGAAGCTGCTCTGCATCCGCCCAAGCATTCTTCAAACTTTTCACAATTACTGCAATATTCAGGCTTTATTATCTCCCAACTCTTAACGTATGTTTCAGATAATAATTTTTCTATATCAGTTTTAAAAATATTACCAATACACTTTGGTGAGTGATTGCATATTCTAAGATCACCATTAAGGTCTATTGTTAAAGGCCGTTGTAGTATATTTGTTGGACAAGAACTAAATTCAATATTAGCAAAATCCAAAGGGTTTAAAAGGCAAAAAGGTGTACAAACATTAGACGAAATATCCAACCCAAGTTCCGTAGCACAAGTATTAATTTTAGTAAAGGTTTCATTTAATTCTTCTGAGCTAAGCAATAATTCATTACTATGTTTGATTCCATTTCCACCAATATTGAATCTATTAATCACAATTCGGTTTAATTTCAACTTGGATAAAGCTTCTAATGTTTCTTCAATATGATAAGAATTTAGTTTTGTAAGAATGATAACAGGAACTACATATCCTCCTCGATTCACCAATCTATGAATTGAATCCATAGATTTCTTCCAAGATCCATTTTTGCCTGTCATAGAATCGTGTATCACAGGATACATTGAGTGAAAAGGCAATTCGAATAACTGAATCCCCATTTTCACGATGCTTTCGATTACTTCATCGCTGATCGATTGACCATTGGTTATTACATTGACTTTCTTTTTCTTTAAACGTGTAAATAATAATATTTCTTCGAAACGTTCGCTAATAAATGGCTCCCCACCCGTAAATGTTATCGTCTCTACATCCACCTGTTTCAGCAATTGTTTTATTACCTTTTTTGCCTTTTTATATGAATTTAGAATTTCTCGATTCTCTTGAGGTCGCCAATGATTGTAACAATATTTACAGTTTAGATTACACTCACTTGTTATTTCAACACTAATATTTGGAATTTTTAATTTCACTTTACAGGTAAGTTAAAATCGATAGAAATTGACTTCTCAAATTTAGCAGGTTCGCCATTTTTGATGCCTGGTTGAAACTTTGGTAATGAATTAACTATTCTAATAGCTTCTTTATCGCATCCATAACCAAGTTTTTTTATTACAACTACTTCGATTACATCTCCCAATTCATCAATTACATATGAAAGAGTTACAGTTCCATAAATTTTCTTTCGTAATGCTTTTTTAGGATAAACCAACTCCTTTTCAACAAATTCATTTAGGGCTCTTTCTCCTCCATAAAATATTGGAATTCTATTTTTTCGAGGCACTCCCATATAACACGTTACAATAACTTCTTCGTGCTCTTCCAAATCTGGCTCTAAACATACATCCAACCGCAGCGTATCATGTTTCGAATAAACAACTTTTGATTGATCATTCTTATTTTGGGATAATAAAAGCGTAGAATTTAATGACAGTATTAGGGTGCCAATGGCGATCTTTGCTCTTATAAATGTTCTCTTATTATTGGTGATTTTAACAAGACCACAAATAAAACCGTAACAAACTTTAAGCAATAATAGGTATATATTGGCCTTACCTCTTGACATTCTTTTCTTTTTTGATGTAAAACTTTTTAGGATCGTTCTGATCTCTTATAAGAGTGACTTCTTTAACTCTAAATCCAATAAATGAATACTGTAAAACAATCGTGTCCATCTTATTATCTATCGAGATATTGTATCTGCCATCAAAATTAGAAACTGTTCCAATTGATGCCCCTTTCAATACAACCGAGGTGCCCGCAATTGGCAAACTATCTTTTTCAGTAATTTGTCCAGCTATAACCAATTCTTCTTGGGCATGCAGAAGTGATATAAATGAAGAAAAAAGTATAAATAGATATACTAACTTTATTTTTTTTGTCATAACGTCTATAGGAGTAAGCTTTCATACGAAAGTAAATAACATAAATATATTTTCCAAAACAATTCATTCCGATTAACTCCCCAAGCCCTTAAGCACTTCCTTAACCTGCTTTTGGAAGCTGCGCCCAATATTTAAACGGACCTCATCTACAACAAGTTCGTTGTAAGCAACGGTTTTTATGTGATTGGCATTAACGATAAAGGAGCGGTGTATGCGCAAAAATGGTTTAGGCAGTCGTTCGTTTAGTTTGCTAATCTTCTCTTTACTAACAATGGCCTCTTTTGCTGTATGAACCTTAATGTAATCGGCCATACTCTCGATATATACAATTTCTTCGAAGGGAATTTTAACGATTTTTCGATTTGATAATACTTCGAGAACAGACACCTTCATTTTATCCTGATCGGCCTTTAGTTGATGTATAAGTCTTTCTTTCTCCTTAATCTGGCGTGCCATTAGCAAGAATGCACCCAGAAAAACTAATAAATACATAACAACGGCCAGTAGAACGGTGTCAGAGGCATTGGGTGCCATATTCCGAAAACTAAAATTACCCAAATAGATAAACGAAAACAAAATGACAATTGACTGCAGATAGAGGGATACGATTAAGGTGTAAACCGAGTATAATACAAAACGTCGGTAGTGTTTCTTAAGGTAAAAACGAGGTACCAGTAGGTAATTAAAAAAATAAGAGGTCCCCAATGTGATAGGCAGTAACATGCATATAAAGAAAAAAGCAGCTGTGCCATTCCCCCACGAACGACCAAAAACTATTGTAATGATGAGCACGACAAAAATCCAATACGATATGTGGTAAAGCGGGTTCGATGATTTTTTAAGCATATTCAATTATTGTTTCTTCAAATTTCGCTAAAACTTTGAATATACCTAGCTTTAGTCGATAAACAACAGCTAAACAAACGGATTCGACCTTGGTTAATTTCAGCTACCATCGTTAATTTGATGCTAGTATTAATCACACAAAAATTTCGCATTATGAAAGATTTATTTATTACTGGTGGTTCTCTTTTTATGAGTATTCTTAGCTTATTGTTTATTACCATGGTGGTTTGGCTTATTTATCACTTTGCAAAAGCCAACAACTCCAACGTGGCAGAAAGTTTACAACAACTAAAATACGGTAAATCCATTGGGCTGTTTGCATTAATCATGGGCATACTAGGACAACTTATAGGGTTCTACGAAGCATTCTCGATACTTGAACAAGTGGAAAGCATTTCGCCAGCCATGATATATGGTGGACTAAAGGTATCTATGATCACCACTTTGTACGGTATTCTCATTTACCTTTGCTCATTAATTCTCTGGTTTATTTTTAGCTTGATGCTTGAAAAGAAGAAATAATCACAAGTCGAGTTAAACCCTTTTTAATATTAAAACGGATGCGATCTTTTGGAAGTTTTTAAAAACAAAGATCGTGTCCGTCATTTCTTTTGAACAAAGTATAATGAACGCGTGGAGAACACTCTTTATTAGTTAACATTACTTTCCCTTTGGCTTACGAAATTGAACACGATATTCCTTGCTCATTTTCTCAGTGGCGTATTGAAAAATCAAACGGGGTGCTGTGGCTTTCCACTTATGCAGAAAAACCTCAACTACTTCCGGCTGCTTTTTCCAACATTCGCGAATAAACCAGCCCAAACCTTGATGAACAACGCGCTCCTTATCCAGCATCATCGAGTCAAGGTATTCAAGCAAGGTGGGTATATCCAATCCCTTCTTCATGGGTTTTATTAAACTTACAGGAACAGCTCTACGCTGAAACTTGTTCTCAGCTACTTTCCATGAATCAAAATCACTTACTCTTACTAAATTGTTAATGAGAAAATCTGATATTAACTCACTGCTTATTACATCGGTATGTCCCCAATTAATTATGCCAATGCTAAACCATTTTTCGATTGATAAAAAAGTATCTCTCGTAAATTCTTTCTCAAAACCTTTGCATAATAAATAGGCAAAACTAGTCTCCTCGTATTTACCTGTTTCAATTAATAAAGGACTTAACTCTAAAACTTGCCCCAAATTCACTTCTTCCCTGGCAAGTATTTCATCTGCTTTCGCGGTCATTAACTCACTTGTTAAACCATAGGCATCAAAACCCTCCTTGAAATAGCGGCCGTATTTTTCTACTACTTTATCATCTGCATTAGCTTGACAATAGGCTCTTAATTCATCAAATAAATCTTGTGTGCTCATAATATAAATTTAATGTTTAGCATTTTCGGGATGTTGAACTTTTCCGGTATAAAATGGCTCGCATTCCTTAAACAGAGCATCTTCCAGCAAATTGCGAATTGGCGCCAATAATGTATGAATAATTTTAATCTGTCCTACTTCAGGCTTAGCACCTGTTCCTTCAACTGCCTGCGAAATAATGCTGCATCCTTTCTGGTTTAGCAAGGCAATCTCTGCACTCAGTTCGTCGTTATTTAAATTATAATAGCCTTTGGCCGCTATCCTATTCTCCTCGCTCGAAAACGCCACATCCTCCATAATTAACACACCATCTTTCACCTGCCACAAGGAATTAAAGCCCGGTATGCGCGATGATTCGCCATTATCACTTAACAACATTCGCGTATAATCACTCCCTTTAGTCACAGCCAAACCAACAGGTCCAGCCATAACAACAGCACCTAGATCAACCAAGTTAAAACTCTGACTTCGTTTGAAACGCTCAATCAATGGATCTACCTCCACTCCATTTAATCGCAGCTCTTCACCACCTATGAATACTTTTCCGTTTAAAGTTTCAAGCATCGCCTCTTGCGAGTTACCCTTACAATGTAAATCAACTTCAAGATCGACTGCTCCGCTTAAAATAGTATCTGCTTTTACCGATTCAAATATTTTTTTTAGTCGCATTTTTTCAATCTCTGTCTTAAAATAAAGATCAGGCTGATCATTACTCATATCATAAGCGAAAGTGATGTCGCACACTTCTCCCAGGTTTGATAAGGATACATTCTGGCCTCCCAACCTTCCATTTTTTAAACTAAAATCACCAACCAGTTCAGGTATGCTATAATCATTTGTAAGTATTTCTTTCAATGATAAATTAAAAGAAGTGTTTACGCGATAAAACATATCTTGAGATGAAGAAGCTATAGCAAATTCTGGACTTGAAGCTGTAAAACTACTCGTGTACATGGTATCGTTTTCAGTGGTCATATAAACATCGTCGCCCCAAATATTAATATCCGTAGCTAATTGCCCCGATGAATAAGCGCCTCTTGCTTCGACCTTCAGGCTTCCCGAAAAAACACCAACAATACTATCTTCAATCGACTTATTTGATACCATCAGGTCTTTGGGAATAAAACGATCCAAATCCATATTGAGCAAATAGATATAGCGCTCATTTTTGGGTCGCTTCAATTTAAAATCAGCAGAAACAAAACTGTTACCAACATTAATATCGAAATGGTCAAAAGTCAAATCCAACTCATTATCAATTTCGTCCAACAAAAAATAACCATTCGACAAATGCGCATATGGCAGAAAACCGATGGTGCGAGCCTTCAAAGAATAAATATCAAAACCCATCTTTGGCACCCCCTGCGAATTTAGCAGATCATCAACAAGCACTGTCGTTTTAACATGTAGCTGAATACTATCGAATGGATATGGAAAAGATTGTCCAATTGAAGGATCAAATATTAATGCACCACTCAAATCAAAACGCTTACCATCTATTTTAAAATCGCCAACCAGAGGTGTTCCTTCATCCTTAATAAAGTTTTGCGCACCATTAATAAGCCCATTAACGGTTAAGTCGTTATAATCATTTGTAATATGTAGGTCATCCAAAACAAGTGAATCAATTAAACCTGATACCTTTCCATTCAGTGATTTTATAATCACGGCATCCGGAATTTCAAAAGCTACATCCTCAAATGTTAATTCAAAGGGAGTTCTGCTTTCATCTTGCCTCGTTTTTTTTAGAGCAGAATGCCCCTCGTAATGATCGTGTAATTTTATTCGACCACTCAAACGCTCAAAAATACCCAATGGCAACACATCGTTTAAACCTAAAAGATCTGTATCAATGCTTAAATTATACTTTAGGTAGGGATCCTTGAAATTACGTATTTGATAACTCCCATTAATAAATCCATTGGGCAGATCGCCATGTATCGTATCGATACTTAAAACTGCTTGCGAAAAATCAGATGCTCTTCCCGAATTAAACGATCCTTTTAAGGTCAGATTATCGATGGCACTATTACTTTGGGGTATTCCAATATTCAAATCATCAATAAGGTAACGACAAGTAATGTTTGGGAGTTGATCAACATACGATCCCTTAGCATGCGCATTGAAATAGATATTTCCTGAATTAACATTTGAAACACCAACATCGGATAAAAACAATGAAGTTAAGCCCATGTTCTGATCCTTCAGTTTCACATTTACATCAACATATTTTTCAGCTTTTAAATCAATTAAACCTCCCAAACTAAACTCAGCTTGTTCCATTTTTATATTCCCGTAATCAATATTTAAAAGAGAGTCTTTATTGGCATAACTAAGGTTTGTTCGTAATTCAATCTTTTTGTCCTTAAAAGGTAAACCAGCCATGCCTGCTTCAAGAATGGTTAATGAGGTAAATAATTCGCCGGCTAATTTACTTTTGCTCGATTCAAACGAAGCCTTTAACTGGTCGATATGCAATTTGCTTGATTTGCCCTTAATTTGATTTGAGTACACAAATTCGATATTCTGAAACTCAATCTGTTTAATATCTATAGAAATAGCCGTTTTTACTTTTTGAATTGTATCTATGGGGTTTAGTACATCATCAACTTCAATCGAATCTTCTCTCTGAGAGAATAATTCTACTATTTTTATTTCGCCATTTTCTCCAAGCTCAAAATTTACCTTCCCTTCCTCCAAAGTCAAACTTCTACATGCAATATTTCGATTAAATAACTCTTGAATATCGATACCAAGGTACAAGTGTTTAAGCTGAAGAATAGTTTTAAGTGAATCAGGCACCAAGGTATCCAACTCAGCAACTAATAAATCATTAATACTTAAGCATAAATCTGGAAAATGAACCAATGGACTAATCTCAATATTACCGTAGCTGACATTTACATTATAACGCTCATTTACTGTTTTAACAGCATAATTCGCTATTAAATCCTTATTGTAAGTAAGATATATTGTGGCGCTCGTTATTAATAATATAATTAGAGCAAGAAAAAGTCCGAGGATCCTCCTAATTATTTTACGTTTTCTTCTTTTTTGATCTAGAACCATATCAAGATATGTACTTTTTTACTTATCGGAACCAATTACTACCAATGGTCAGATACCAAGCCCATTGCTCCGGTCCTTTTGCCACATCAATGCCTCCGTGAATATTATAATCTTTGGCGATAAAATATCTAAAACCTCCTCCACCTGCAACCCTGCCTTCACTATTATTGAAATGCTTGATTTCCGGTGCTGTATAACCCACTCCTGCAAAGCCAATCAAACTCCAACGTCGATAGACCGCCCAACGAAACTCAGTTTCTCCTACACCTACATAATGATCCTGATAGCGCATAGCTGGTATTCCCCGCATTGTAATAAAAGGTAATTCATAAAAAGGCACATTATCACCCCACTTAGCCAATAAATTGGCTCTAAATCCACCAATCAATTTATTCTCGACAAATGGAACATAGCCATAAGTTCGATTACTAAAGTTCCAATAATTATTATCTCCACCCAAGGCCTTATCAAACAAGCCAAATTCCCAGGCTGTCATCACTCCACTATTAGGTGTAAACATGTTATCGCGTGTGTCCCACATAAATAACACATTCATTCCACCAATATTACTTGATGCTTTAATCTCTTCCCAACCAGGAATATTAATACCCGTTTTTAAACTCAACTGATTATTAAAATACAAGTAGTTAAGCCCAACAAACAAAGGTAATTTCCTTACCGGACGAATGGCCATTTCATGAAAAGTAAGAAAGCCTTTCATATTAAAATTAAAACTTCGTTCGCGACCAAAAATTCCAGTACCATAAGATGTTAGATTAAACGACATATAACCTAATGCCCCTGTGTACCTAAAACGATCTTTAAAGTAAGAACCTTGATGACCAAGCATTCCTAACCAGGAACCATTAGACGTATACGCACCTGCCACCATAGTCATAACTGGTGGCAACTGTCCCTTGGTTCGACTTTTTGCGAAATTCTTCTTGTTATGAAAAAACACCGCGCCCATTCCACCTCCAAAACCTACAGCAGGTTCTGTAATAACTATCGGAACTGGCATAAACCCAACATTAGAATTCAGAAAGCCACTAATATCAACCGCATTGTCAGTTGAGTCTTTTAACCATTCCTTCATTTTTTGAGCATGGATCATCTGCGGACTCAAGCTCATTAATACAGTCAGAATAAAAAAAATCAGTATTTTCTTCATCGTACATTCATTAATTCCATAAGCGCTTTGACCAAGCGTAGATGAAATTCGAATTTACTAATAAGTTTACTCATTTCGCAATAATTTAAACCATGTGTTTATCAATCGGTTTAACATTTCGAATCTGGTAATTTATTCATCCATTACAACGGCGCATACCATAGCGATTACCATGAAGGCATTGTATGGCATATAAAACAGAAAAATGAAAATCTATCAATTATTACTTTGTTACAATCCTTAGCTAAAAGTTGATCTTTCAAAAACCTTTCTAAATAAACGTATAAAATTTATTTACCATAAAATAAATATATATTTACGTGATAACTTTATATACAGCATTGTTTTACAAATATTACTCACCTTATTATGAAAAACATCCTTTTTATCCTCTCCCTTGTTCTATTAGCGGCATGTACAACGAACAACACAGTTACCATTACTGGAAAAATTACCAATCCCGAAAGTGATGCCGTAGTGCTTAGGGTAAGCTACAACAGTACTGTTGACACTATAGCAACCTTGATCGATGATGGTACCTTTTCTGCTACTATTAATACTGTTGACGAACGTTTAGCCTACTTGAGCAATGGCAAATCCGCCATCCGAATCAACTTAAAACCTGGCACGTCAATGCATATAGAATTTGATGGCAACGAACTCAAAACCGGAAACAAAGAAAAGCTTGTTGTTTCTGGTGAAGGCATTGAGAGTACGACATTATTGCTTGAGCTATCTAAAATAAATCCAATTGAGGACATGCGTACCCTATTATCGTATCCAGCGCCTAAATTTGAAGAAGTAGTAACAAGCAATGCAAAGGCTATTACTGATAAAATAAGTGCATATGAAGTAGCTTACCCTGATGACATTGCATTCATTGAAAAAATTAAGCTTAACGAGAAAGTAATGTTGGCTCAAGATTATGAATACTTCACAATGTACCACGGGCGACTAGCGCCTCAGGATACAGTGCCGATACCAGAAGCCTTTAAAACTTACGGTGATGTTATTCCTTTGGATCAGTACGAAGTATTTAAAGAAATTAATGCTTATAAATCATTTGTGGTAAATAAACACATGAGTAACATTGATACCAAGCTTGAAAAACAAAACTTGGAGCCACGCACAGTAGCTTTTACTGACGCCAAGTTTAGTGCTATTCTTTCATTAGAAATACCTCAACTCGTAAAGGATGAACTTGGTAATCGCATGTTAGGATCATATACCTACGAAAAGGATAGTATTAAAACAATTCTGAAGAGTCGTTACAAGGAAATTATCACAAACGAAAAGTACACTTCAACATTTGAAGAATTATTGACTAAACTAGAGAAACTTCAACCAGGCTCTCCTGCTCCAACTTTTGCATACAACGACATTAACGGAAAACTTATTGATTCGAAAGAGCTCAAAGGCAAAGTGATTTACATAGATGTGTGGGCTACCTGGTGTGGACCTTGTAAAGGTGAAATTCCACACTTGAAGAAATTAGAAGAAGAACTACACGCCGAAGACATTGCTTTTGTGAGCATATCTGTTGATGAAGATAAAGCAGCCTGGGAAACCATGGTGGCCGAAAAAGAATTAGGTGGTTATCAATTATTTGCTCCTAGTGCCTGGGAATCGAGCATTGTTAAAGATTATGCCATAAGAGGGATTCCTCGTTTTATCATTATCGACAAGGAAGGAAACCTAGTGGATGCCAATGCGAGTCGCCCATCAAACATTGAAACCAAAAGCAAATTGGTAAAGTTGGCAAAGAGTTAATTTATAAAGTTAAAGAACGCATTTTAAGAAGCGGCTCTCAATTTACATAGTGTAAAAGAGAGCCGCTCTTTTATTTCCGATCATCTGTAAGGCCTTTTTTAATGTTAAAATTTCCTAATGTATTTGCCCATCTAAAAATAGTTTATACTTTTGACTGACCGTTCAGTCATTTAAAAAACGAAACAATGTCACCTCGCAACGATAGTCAGAACGAAAAAATAAGAGAAGAGCGCAAACAGCAAATACTTAATGTAGCACTGGAAGTATTTGCCGACAACGGCTTCTCCAGCACATCCATCGCTAAAATTGCTCAGAAAGCAGGCATATCAAAAGGACTCATCTATAACTACTTCGAAAGTAAAGAAGAACTAGTCACGAGCATCATGATTGATGGCTTCAGGGTAATGACAGAATCGTTTGATAAAGATAGGGATGGCGTATTAACCGAAAACGAATTGCACTATTTTATAGACACTTCATTTGCAACACTTGAAGAAAACATCCCATTCTGGCGCATGTATTTCATGGTACTTCTACAACCCGAAGTATATAAATTAATCACACCTCAACTCGAAACAATATTAGGACCATTTATGCAGACTGCATTAACCTATTTCGTAAACCATGGCTATGAAGATCCGGAAGCAGAACTACGATTCTTCTCAGCTATGATGGATGGTGTGGGTCTCCACTTCATACTCGATCCTGAAAACTTCCCCATAGAAGCTGTTAAGAAGAAAATGCATAACTTGTTTAAAACTAAATAAACTGACTCATACAAAAACAACAAATAATTATGAGAACATTATTAAGTATTTCAATCATTACACTCTCAGTCCTTTTTAATTTTAATACTACAACATCGGCGCAAGAAGCAAAAGCCATCGTAAAAAAGGCCGATGACAAAATGCAGGGCGAAACCTCAAGCATAGCCGTTATGTCGATGATAATAAAGCGACCAACATACGAACGAAACCTTGCTTTTAAGGCATGGACAAAAGGCACCAAATACTCAATGACCTTAGTAACCGAGCCTGTGCAAGAACGTGGGCAAACCTTTTTAAAACGTGATCGTGAAATGTGGAACTGGAACCCACGTATATCACGTATGATTAAACTTCCACCATCGATGATGTCGCAGGGTTGGATGGGCTCTGACTTCACCAACGACGATGCTTTAAAAAAATCGTCCATTGTTGAAGACTACAACCACACCTTATTGGGCGAAGCAACTGTTGATAATGAAGATTGTCATCATATAGAATTGATACCAACAGAAGAAGCTGCCGTGGTGTGGGGTAAAGTAATCATGTGGATATCTAAAGATGAATTCATTCAGATGAAAATAGAATATTACGATGAAGATGAATTCCTGGTTAAAACAGAACTAGCCCACAACATTACCACCATGGGCGGAAGAGTTATCCCATCGCAAATGGAGATTATCCCTGCGGATAAACCCAACCAACGCACCATTGTTAACATTGAGAGCATTGAATTTAATGTTCCCATAAAAGATAGTTTCTTCTCGCAACAAAACATGAAACGCATTAGATAAAACGCATTTCAATCTAATAAAGAAAAGTAAAATGCAAGCATTTAAATTAGCCTGGCGAAACATATGGCGAAACAAACGCCGCACGCTCATTACGGTAGCCTCCATCTTTTTTGGAGTTATCCTAAGCACACTAATGAGTTCGATGCAGGATGGTACTTACAGTAAGATGATTGATAATGTAGTCAGTTTTTACTCGGGCTACATCCAAATCCACCACCCCGATTATTGGGAAAGTAAATCCATCGATGATTTATTTGTACCTACCGACTCGCTTCAGAACAAGCTTAGTGATAATAAGGAGGTGGAATTGATTGTACCACGCATGGAATCATTTGCACTAATGTCATACGGCTTATCCACAAAAGGAGGCATGCTAATTGGCATTGAGCCTGAAGCCGAAAATGAATTGACCAAATTAGAGCAATGGGTAAAAAAAGGCCGCTACCTTACAGAAAAAGATGATGGCATTATAATGGCAGTAAACCTGGCCAAAAATCTTAACGTACAACTGGGCGACACATTAGCTTTAATCAGTCAAGGATACCATGGTTACAGTGCCAGTGGATTATTCCCGGTAGTGGGTATCTTGGAGTTCCCCTCTCCCGCCATGAATAATTTTGGAACCTATATCACGCTCGACCGGGCCAGAGAGTTTTTCTCAGCACCTGATATGGTAACCAGCATGGTGTTAACAGTAACAGACTACGACGAAGTTTATCCAGTGAAACATACGCTTGAGAAACAACTTGGGCAAAACTATTCGGTTATGACATGGGATGAGATGGATCCGGTAACCAAGCAAATGATCGAAGGTGATAAAGGCCAGGGCATCATCATGAAGGGTATACTATACATCCTAATTGGTTTTGGTGTTTTCTCAACCGTGATAATGATGATTGCTGAACGACGAAAAGAGCTGGGGGTGATGGTTGCTGTTGGTATGCGAAAACTTAAACTGGCTAAAGTACTGTTTTACGAAACCATACTAATTGGTGTGGTGGGTGTATTGAGTGGCTTTGCAGTGAGTGTTCCTCTGGTCATGTGGATGGTACATAACCCCATTCCACTCACCGGAGAAGTAGCAGATATTTATGAAGAGTTCGGCATGGAACCAGCCATATACTTTGGTGCCGACTCCATGGTATTTTTAGCGCAAATACTCATTGTATTTGGTATTACCGTTCTTGTTTCAGCCTATCCATTCACTAAAATAATGAAGCTGAAAGTCACCCAATCATTACGCGCATAATTTTATTACTTAAAAACCAGAACCAATGATATTAGCAATTTCATGGCGAAACGTATGGCGAAGCAAAACCCGGAGTTTTGTAATTCTGTTTGCCATTGCTTTGGGTATTTTTACAGGCGTATTTAATTATGCCTTTTACAATGGCATGGCGCTTCAACGCATCAATTCCGCCATATCAACCGAAGCATCGCACATACAAATTCACCCACAAGGATACCTCGAAGATCCCGATGAAAAGCAATTCATCAGCAAGGCCGAACAACTTGCAGCTCAAATCTCGGAAATAGATTCGGTTAAAGCGGCTAGTTCGCGCTTTATTGTACAAGGTATGATTCAATCGCCATCCACATCGTCGGGCATAAAAGTGTTTGGCGTTCAACCCGACAAGGAAGCAGAAGTAACCAACCTCTATTCAAAAATAATAGATGGCGCCTATTTCGAAGGAATAAAACGTAATCCTGTCATAATTGGCAAAAAACTGGCCGACAAACTAAAAATAAAAGTGCGCTCCAAGGTGGTCATTACTTTTTCTGATAAAGAAGGTTATATTTCAGGCGCTTCTTTCAGAGTAGCTGGCATTTTCGAAACCTCAAATACCATGTATGATGGAGGCAATGTATTTGTCCGAACCGAAGATTTAACCAATCTGTACGGAACTGATGCCACAGCAGGTCACGAAATTGCAGTTCTATTGGATCACTCTGATATGGTGACCAACATCAACCAAAAACTTAAAACTAAATATGCCAGCTACGATGTGCGCGACTGGCGCGAGATAATGCCACAGGTTTCCATGTTAGAATCCAGTCTCGATATCTCGATGTACATCTTCATGATCATTATTTTATTGGCCCTTATATTTGGCATCATCAATACCATGCTAATGGCGGTATTAGAACGAACAAAAGAATTAGGTATGCTCATGTCCATTGGTATGAACAAAGCACGGGTTTTCAGAATGATAATGGTTGAAACGGTGTTACTTTCGCTCATTGGAGGCGTTGTAGGCATTGTTATGGGCATTGTTGTCACCCTGCTAACAGCCAAATCAGGCATTGATATTTCAATAGTTGCAGAAGGCTTTGGTGCAATGGGATATGACTCTATTGTATATCCAGTTCTTAAAGTGCAAAACGTCGTTGATGTAGTTATCATGGTATTTATAACGGGTATGCTGGCAGCCATTTACCCAGCCATGAAAGCGCTTAAACTAAAACCTGCCGAAGCCATTCGAATTGATATGTAATTATCCTTACACAAAAACAGTTGAAAGATGAACGTAATTGAAGTAAAAAATCTCGAAAAAACATATAACGATTCAGAAGTACAAGTACATGCCGTTCAAGGCATCAACCTTGAAATAGAAGAAGGTGAATTCACTGCCATTGTAGGTCCATCGGGCTGCGGTAAAACAACCTTTCTTAACATGCTAGGCGGATTAGATCAACCAAGCGTAGGCGACATACGCATTGGCGACACTTTGGTACACGAATTAAAACCCAGCGAATTGATTGATTTTCGCCTACATAACATCGGCTTCGTTTTTCAGGCTTACAATCTGATTCCTGTACTTACGGCCAAAGAGAATGTAGAATTTATCATGCAGTTGCAAGGCAGGGATAAAACAGAACGTGATAAACGCGCCATCGATCTACTAACAGAAGTTGGCCTTGGTGATCGAATAGACAGTCGTCCCTCACGTTTATCGGGTGGACAGCAACAACGTGTAGCAGTTGCAAGAGCGTTAGCTTCCAAACCTAAATTTGTATTGGCCGATGAGCCTACAGCCAATCTGGATTCAAAATCAACCGAGACTTTATTGGATATCATGGAAAAACTAAATAAAGAAGAAAACATTACATTCATATTTAGTACACATGATATGCGTGTGGTAAACAAGGCACGTCGCGTAGTTACGCTCGAGGACGGTAAAATAATTAGTGACGAAAGAAAATAACTAACTTAAAAACAGAAAGTGCTCATGTTTAGGTTTCTTCTTGCCCTTTGCTTATTATTTCCAACACTTGCTTTGGCGCAATTTGGCGATGCAGATAAAAAGTTTGTCTTAAATGGTTATTTAGTAAATATGCAGTCGGTGTCAATCTCGGAGTTACCCTTCGATGTGCCCGATTCATTGAGTTATCTAACCAAGGACGATAACAATTTATATAGCACAAATATTTATTTCCAGAATCGTCTGAACCTATTTTGGTATGCTAACGATAAACTTACCATTTCCGCACAAATGCGTAACAGACTGGCTATAGGTGATCAAATAAGAATGGATTTCAACGGACAGGTCGAGGATAGTTATAAAAACTCGGGTAATTACTTCAACCCATCGTGGAATGTGGCAGTTGGTAATAGTTACATCTTCAACATGGCTTTTGATCGCTTATATGCAGAGTATTCATCGGGTAACTGGGATATCACACTTGGTAAGCAGCGCATCAACTGGGGTAAAACTTTTGCGTTCAACCCAAACGACATGTTTAATACCTACTCCTATTTCGATTTCGACTACGAAGAAAAACCAGGTACAGATGCCCTGCGCGCCATGTATTACACGGGAGCAACAACATCGCTTGAATTGGCTGCCAATATCGATAGTGCAGCACATGTATCAGCAGCACTTAAATGGAATGCCAACCTATGGAACTACGATTTCCAGTTTATTGGAGGTACGCTTAAAGAAGAAGATGTAGCACTGGGTTTTGGCTGGTCGGGTTATGTAAAAAACTCCAGTTGGCGTGGTGAATTTGCCTGGTATCAGCCCCTCGAAAACTTTGCCGATACATCAGGTGTTATGATGTTATCAACGGGAATGGATTTCACGCTTAATTCAAAATGGACCTTACAAGGCGAAGTAATGCTTGCTAAACTACCGGAAGGAAAAAAAGTAGCCTTTTTTGATGCCTATGCTCCTCCCCAATCCGTTAAAGATTTGGCAACATCACCTTTTCAGTTACTCGGAAGTGTCATGTATCAAGCCTCACCCCTCTCAACTTTATCACTGGCATCTATTTGGTATCCTCATCCCGATATCAAAGGCATTTTCATCGGACCATCGTGGCAATACAGTGTAGCTGATAATTTCTCAGCATCGCTCTATTGGCAATTTTTCCATGGTAACTTTCCCGATGCAATCACCAACGAAACATCCATGCAAAGCATTAATTCAGGCTTTATGCGCTTGAAGTATAGTTTTTAATAACACTCAACAAATAATAAATAGAATTACTCTTTTTATTAAATACCTCTGTGACTTGGCGCCTCAGTGTTTCCTTATATTTTTCTCACAGTAATTGATATTTTACTTTTCACAACTTTACCCGATTCATGCAGCTATTTTCCGGCTTCATTCCCTTTTACTTGAACAGTTATATAAAGCGTTTAATTTTTGCATTCATAAAAGCAGATATTAAAAACTTTATAATATAACACATGAAAAAAACTATACTCATTTCAATTGCAATAGTGCTAAGCTTGATAGCAGTATTTGCAGTAAAAGCTTTGCCATCAAAAGATGAATCAAAAAATAAACCTGAACAGAAAAAAGGTTTATTGGTAGATGTTATTTATCCTGAGGCTGGTAATATCGAACACACCTATAGCGCAACAGGTAAAATCAGAGCTGTCAATCGTTTTGAGATTTTCGCTCAGGTTGAAGGTCAACTATTACCCTCAGCCCTACAATTCAAAGAAGGTAATACCTACAATAAGGGGGAAGTGATTTTAGAACTTGATCAACAAGAATACAACATGAGTTTATTGGCTCAGAAAAGTGATTTCATTACACTTCTCACATCCATCTTGCCAGACATCAAATCGGATTATCCAGATTCTTATTCAATATGGCGTAATTATGTTCTACAGTTAGATGTGAACAAGTCATTGGCCGATATTCCTAATCCTAAAAGTGAGCAAGAGAAATTTTACTTGTATGGTAAAGGTATTTACAAAAGCTACTACAATGTGCGCTCCGGAGAAGAGAAGCTACAGAAATATACCATACGTGCACCATTTAATGGTGTGGTAACATCAGTGAGTGCAGAGGCAGGAACTGCAGTTCGTCCGGGTGCTGCATTAGGCACTATGCTAAGTACCGAAGCCTACGATTTAGAAATCACCATTCCTCTTGCTTCAATGGGTAAAATTGATGTTGGCACGCAAGCTAAACTACATTCATCGGAGTTACCTAATAATTGGACTGGCAAAGTAGTTCGGGTAGGTGGCGACATTGATGAACAATCGCAAAGTGTAAAGCTGTTTATCCGTACCCAAGGAAAGCAACTTAAGGAAGGTATGTATCTAACTGCCGATATACAGCAAGCGCCATTTATTGGCACCATGAGTTTGCCTCGCAAAATGATTAACGACCAAAATCAATTATTTGTGGTTGAGAATAACCAGCTTAAGAAACTACAAGTTGAAGTACTTTCTCGCCAAGGAGATTTGGCCATTATAAAGGGCTTAAACGAAGGAACAGCTGTACTATCAACCGTTGTAAAAAGTGCCTACCATGGTATGCCAGTCAGAATAAACCAACAATAGCTAATCACCTCAATAGCACGCATTCTTCAACTCGTTTTTAATAATGAGTTAACCCATGCTATGTTCAAAATAAAATAATGAAACAACTAATTAGTTACTTTATAAAATTCCCTTTGGCAGTTAACATGGTTATGGTAATGGCCTTGTTATTAGGACTGCTTTCACTAAATGGGATACAAAAAAACTTCTTCCCCAATATTGGGCAACGCTTTATTTATGTTGATGTACTATACCCAGGTGCTTCACCTGATGAGATTGAAGAAGGCGCCACGCTTAAAATTGAGGAAAACGTTAAAGGTTTAGAAGGTCTGGAACGCATTACTTCTATTTCACGCGAAAACAGTGGTTCGGTTTCCATTGAGATGCTTAAGGGCACTGATATGGACGAAGCCTTAATCAAAGTAAAAAACGAGGTAGAAAAGATTGCGTCCTTTCCAACAGGCATTGAGTCGGTAGTTACCTACAAACACGACGATATTAACTTCGCAATGAATTTTGTGCTTACTGCGCGCGATGGCAAGTCGGTTGATCTACGTACTTTAAAAGCCACGGCTCGTAAGATGGAACATGACTTGTTGCGATTAGATGGAATCTCGAAAATAGAAATAGGTGGTTATCCCGATGAAGAAATAGCCATTCTTCTGAAAGAGAATGCCATGGAAGCTTATCAAATGACCTTCCGAGAAATAGCTCAAGCAGTATCATCAAGCAACCTGATAATGACTGGTGGTAGCATCAAAGACGGCAGTGAAGAGTTTTTCATACGGGTGCGCAACAAAGCATATCAAAGTGAAGGCATAGAAGACATAGTGATTCGCCAAACTAACAATGGTGGTATTATCCGCTTAAAAGATGTTGCCACCATTAGTGATCGCTGGGCCGATACGCCATCCGAAGTGCGTTTCAATAACCAAAAAGCAGTTGTTATAACCATCAGCAATACCTTTAGCGAAGACATTCTAAAATCAACTGAGGCCGTAAAAGCATACTTGAAAGAGTATAATGCGAGTCAGGATTACCTCGAAGCAGAAGTAATACGCGACATGAGTAAAACGCTTAATCAACGGATTGATTTATTACTCAACAACGGACTATTAGGAATTTTACTGGTATTACTATTTCTATCCTTATTTCTCAATCCGCGCATAGCATTTTGGGTGGCAGCGGGAATTCCATTCTCCTTGCTGGGCATGTTTATATTCTTACCTGGCACACCGGTTACCATCAATATGCTTTCCTTGTTTGGCTTAATATTGGTTCTTGGCATTTTGGTTGATGATGCCATAGTTGTGGCCGAAAATGTATACAGGCATTGGCAGTTAGGTAAAAACCCTATTAAAGCAGCGGTTGATGGAACCTTAGAAGTAATGCCAGCCGTATTATCTGGCATATTAACCACCATGCTTGCCTTCTCCACCTTCATTTTTCTGGATGGTAAAATGGGTGATATGTTCAAGGAAGTATCCATTGTAGTTATTCTAATTCTTTTTGTATCCCTTATTGAAGGTTTAATCATATTGCCAGCTCACATGGCACATTCAAAAGCCCTTACCAAAAACAGTGGAAGCAAATGGAAAAAATACATGGCTTGGGCCGAACGTGGATTATTAAAATTCAGAGATGTCATTTTTAAACCACTTTTAGAAAAAGCCATTCATAACAAGATCGTTACTAGCCTCATTTTCACGGGCCTTTTTATACTATCCATTGTCATGCTCAATACAGGAGTGGTTCGAAGCACTTTTTTCCCTGAGGTGGAAGGCGACGATTTTACCATAGCACTAACAATGCCATCTGGCACTGACGAATCGGTAACTCAACAGCAAGTTGATAAAATAACAGATACCATATGGTCTATTAATGATGAAATGCGATCGTCACAACCCAATAATGCTGACATCATTGACCAGACTTTTCAGCAATTTATGGGAAGCGGTAGTGCAGCCACCATTCAAGTAACGCTTTTAGATGCAGAAATACGCGACACGCCAACCTCGGCAGTAATCACACGCATTAGAGAAAAAGTTGGTGACATACCTGGTGCCGAAGGATTAGAATACATAGCCTTTAACCCTTTTGGTAAGGCCATAGTAATTTCTTTGCTTGGCGATGACAATGATGTGCTTCAACAAGCCAAGGAGGAACTCAAAAGGTCGCTCCAGAACATGCCTGAATTAAGTGATGTAACCGACAATGCCCCAATTGGGAATCGTGAAATTGAAATCGAACTAAAGGCAAAAGCACATCACCTTGATGTAAGTGTTCAGGATGTTATATCGCAAGTGCGCGAAGCCTTCTTTGGCAATGAAGTGCAACGCTTGCAACGTGGCAAAGACGAAGTTAAAGTGTGGGTCAAATACAGCGACGATAATCGAAAATCAATTGGGCAACTGGAAACCATGAAAATCCGTTTGAGCAATGGCGTTGCTTATCCACTATCGGAACTAGCCACATTAAAAACTGTAAATGGCGTTGCTAACATTCGTCACTTAAACTTTGATCGTGAAGTGCAGCTCGAAGCCAATCAAAGCGATCCAAGTTCATCCTTGCCTGTCATACTAAATAAAATAGAAACAGAAATTTTAAGTGATCTGTATGAGAAATACCCAGGTGTAAAGGCGTCGTACGATGGTCAGAAACGCGAGAGTGATAAAATGATGAAATCAGCTACCAAGGCAATGCCAATCATTCTCTTGCTAATGTTTGCAATCGTCATATTTACGCTTCGTTCGGTTAGCCAGTCTATTCTTATTTACCTGATGATTCCTTTGAGTCTGGTTGGAGTTGTTATAGGGCACTGGATACACGGAATGAGCTTTAGTTTAATGTCGGGCATGGGAATTATTGCTCTTGTGGGTGTAATGATCAACGATGGTTTGGTGTTGATCAATGCCTTTAACATCAATCTAAAAGAAGGAATGCCACTGCACAAAGCCTTATTCGAAGCTGGCATGTCGCGTTTCCGCCCAATTATATTAACAACCTTAACAACTGTGGCAGGTATGGCACCAATGCTATTGGAAACCAGTATGCAGGCTAAATTCCTTATTCCTATGGCCATATCATTATGCTACGGAATGGCCATGGCTACCACCACAACCTTGTTTCTTCTACCAGCATTATTGCTGACTGTAAACGGAATAAAAGTGAAATTTAATTCTATGCTTAAAGGACGAAAAGTTAGTCAAGAAGAAGTTGAGACAGCAATTAAAGAAATGAAATACAACTATGAAGACAATTAAATACATACTTAGCATTGTGTTAATACTTTCGATAGCTAAAGTAAATGCACAAGATATACTCACTGGCACCGAAAAAATATCTTTATCGAAAGCTGTGGAGATAGCCATGCTAAATAATTACGAACTAAAAATTGCCAGCAACGAACTTAAAAAAGCTGACAATAACAATACCGTTGGTAATGCTGGATTACTGCCATCACTAACTTTAAATGGAGGTGTTGATTATGGTCATAACGACACCGAAATGGAGTTTACTGGCCAAAACTCTGAAATAATAAAAATAGATAATGCCGAATCCTTAACCTACAATAGCAATGTGCGAATGGATTATACATTGTTCGATGGTTTCGGTAATGTATACACCTATAAAAAGCTTCAAGGAGCCAACGAACGACAAGAAACACTTTTTCGTCAGCAAACAGAGCTTACCATTGTGCAAGTAGCCGAAAGGTATTACGAAGTATGTCGCGCACAACAAAACCTGCACCTGGCTAAAGAATCAATGCGCATATCGCGTGAGCGCCTTCAAAAAGCGATGGATAAAAAAGCTTATGGGCAAGCCAACCAATTGGATGTACTAAATGCCGAGGTTGATATGAATTCGGACAGCACCATAGTGCTACAAACTGAGCAAGCTTTTTTAAACTCTGTTAAAGACTTAAATGTAGTCCTTGGTGTACCCGTTCAAAACGTATATCAGGTAGTTGATGCCATTAAATTTAGAGATGATTTCACAGCTGATAAAGTCATAAGTGGAGCTTTGCTTAACAACGCAGGAATGATTGCCCAAAAACAACAAGAAGGCATTTCTAATCTGGATTTAAAAATTACGAAAGCTCAGAAATATCCAACTATATCGGCATATGGTCAATATGGGTATAATCGGCAAGATAACGATGCTGGCCAAATCGCCTATAACCAATCGATGGGCAGCTCTGCAGGCGTTTCTCTAAAATTCAATATCTTTAATGGACAACAACAGCGCACCAAGGAGAAAAACGCCACCTTAGATTTTCGATCTCAGCAGGAACGAAGCTTTCAGTTACAATCGGAACTGGAGCGCGATGCGGCCAATGCCTACACCGATTATGTGTATAAGCGACGTATAGTAGAATTGCAAGAAACAAGTGTAGAACAAGCCCAATTAAATTTTGAGCAAACGCAGGAAATGTATCAATTGGGACGCGTAACAGCCATTGAATTTCGTACCGCCCAACAAAACTTGTTAGATGTAGCCGCTAACTTTAACAATGCCAGATTCACAGCCAAAGTAGCAGAGTTTTACTTACTACAGTTAACCGGTGAATTAATAAATTAGTAAGCTAATCATAAAGATGTTTGATTGGCTAATGTATGTATCAAACATTTTTATGTAATTTGCATTATCGCCATTAAATTTAGATTATATGCTCCATTTCAAGAACAAGATTAAATTCGTATTAGTGCCATTTATTACCTTTTTACTGGCATTTATTTCCATCCTGTTCATGATAATGTTTGAGTTTAGAACGGTTGCCGACTTTCAAGAACTACCATATCATAGAATATTTGTTGGTTTTTTAGAAACGTTGGTACTGGTATACATTTACAATTTCTTCGTTCGAAAATTTAATGGCTTTATGCCATGGAAAAAAAACTGGTTTATTCGTTTCGTATTGGATCTGCTGCTAGTATTATCCTTCACAACCATCGTAATATCAGGAGCACAATTAGCTATTAAATTTGGATTAATTCCACATGAAATTCCACATGAGGGTAAGCGTGAGTTCATGTATATAATGCCACTTTTTGTTAGCTCCCTATTTTTGGTGATTGTAGAAATGATTATTGCCATGGAAGAGCGCAATAACATGGAAATGAAATTGGCCATTCTTGAAAAGGAACAATTAAACACCAAATACAGCGTACTAAAAGAGCAACTCGACCATCATTTCTTATTCAATAACCTAAGTGTTCTTTCATCGCTTATATACGAAAGCACCGAGAAGGCCGACAAATTTATTCAAGATTTTGCAGCCATTTATCGCTATGTATTATCCATCAACAAACAAGATTTGGTGACCGTGAGCGAAGAGTTAGATTTTATTTCAACCTACCTGAATCTATATAAATTCAGATTTGAAGAAGGCTTAAGCTATAAACTTAACAACATCGACTATAAAAGCAAATTTCGTTTACCTCCACTAACACTTCAGGTATTGGTTGAGAATGCCATTAAACACAATGTGATGTCGCGTAACGAACCGCTTAATATCGAAATTAGCATGCTTAACAACACGCTTATCATCCAAAATAACTTACAGATTAAAAGTGATGTTGCGTCGACATCAACCGGCCAAAGCAACCTAATAGAAAAATATCTATTATTGGAAAGTACACCGCCTGAATTTAAAATTGAGAACAATACTTACATTGCACGCATCCCACTAATACAACCAAAAGATGATTAAAGTACTGATTGTAGAAGACGAAATGCCTTCGGCACGTAAGCTCAAAGCATTTCTGGCTCAGATAGCACCAGATTTTGAAGTAGTAGATATACTTGACTCGGTGGAGCAAACGGTGCTTTATTTAAATTCGAATAAGGTTGAATTGATCTTTTTAGACATTCATTTGGCCGATGGTAATAGCTTTTCAATATTTGAAAGCACGCAGGTAAATACACCCATTATTTTTACCACAGCCTTCGATCAATACGCCATTCAAGCCTTCGACCAAAATAGCATTGGTTACCTTCTCAAACCAATTGGCATTGAAAAGCTGGCCGCTGCCATCGAAAAATTCAGAAGCACACTAGAGCAAAAAGCTGAAACAAATCAAACAATTGATTACAACAAGCTTGGTCAGTTATTAGCACAGCAAAAGGCACCACAGCACCGTGAACGCTTCATGGTGCATTATCGTGGTAAAATAAAAACGGTTGACATTTCTGAAGTCGCCTACTTTTATGCCGAAAACAGAGCCGTATTTATGGTCTTAAACAGTGGTAAAACCTACGACCTGAGTATGACTTTAGAACAATTAGAGTTGGAACTAGATCCTAACATATACTATAGAGCTAACCGAAAATTCATCGTTAGTATTAAGGCCATAAAAGAAGCTGTAGTATATTCAAAGAGTAAACTTAAATTAGTTCTATCTCCCGAATCACCATCGGATGTAATTATCTCAGCCGAGAAACATCGAAATTTAAAAAATGGATGGCTGGATAAAAACTGCATTAGTTAATATGCGTACCTGCCATTCCAACAACCTTCCAATCATTATCTATCTTTTTAAACACATATTGAAAACCACCTTTAGATTTATGCACATCGCCCGATTTGAGATGAACGTCTTCCGTAAAAGTCAGAGAAATCATAGCAACATCGCGCGATAAAACATTCACATACCTTTCAGGTGTTTGTACATTTGCAATATATTCAACATACTGCGATGACTCACTCATATATTGTTCGATACTGTTAGTTCCTTTCAATATATTTCCATCCGATACCATCGCAAAATCATCGGTAAGTTGCATACCGGAAAGAATGTGCTCAATCCAGCCAACTTTAGGTGAATCCATCCAAACATCAAGAGCCTGATTTACTTCAATAGTAATAGCTTGCTTATCTTTGTTACTCAAATAAGCTTCATCTTTTGGCGTGCATCCATTCAATAGGCACAATACCAAAATTATAATTAACATACCAAACTGTTTCATTTTGTCTTTTTTAGGGAAATAATTCAGTAAATCTACAACCTAAATAACACGATTGTCAAACCATATTTTTTTCCTTTTCCTCAGACATTTACATTATTAAATATTTATGCTAAATTTATAGGACACATTATTAACCTATGTCTTACTTTACGAATCCTCATAAAATAGATATAAAAAACCAAAGCTTGGTGTACTATCGGATGGGCAAAGGTGAACCACTTTTATTTATCCATGGTATAACAACGTATTCTTTCATCTGGCGTCAGCTCATACCCCTTTTAATAGATAAATATGAACTCATTTTAGTTGATTTGGCCGGTTGTGGCGATTCAAGTAAAAATATTGATGATTCCTTATCAATAAAGAATCATGCTAAGATGCTTCATTTATTGATTGAGCAACTCCTACTTAAAAACCTGCATTTAATAAGTCACGATGTAGGTGGAGGCATTGCACAGTTAATTACTGTTCATTACCCACATCGTATTAAAAGTTTAACCTTGATTAATTCCGTTGGTTATGACTTCTGGCCCGTTCAACCAATTATTTCAATGCGAACACCTATTATCCGACATTTAGCCATGGCTACACTCGATATGGGTGCATTAAAATTCATTATTAAACGAGGTTTGTTTCATCGTAAAAAGTTAGATACTGAATTGATGGAACTATTTTGGAAACCACTTAAAACCAGCGAAGGACGAAAAGCTTTTCTATTTTTTGCCCATTGCCTTGACAACAAAAACTTATTAGAGATATCAGATGAATTAACAAAGCTAAAATTACCTGTTTTGATAATTCGTGGCGACTGCGACGTGTTTCTGGGGAAGACAATTAGTGAACGTTTACATAAGGACATTCCAAATAGTCAATATGAGGTAATAAGTACAGGTGGTCATTTTATTCAAGAGGATGAACCCGAATTATTGGCACAAAACATACATCACTTTATTAGCAATATTAATGAGTAAGCCCACGCAAAGCGACCACATAAAACAGCTTCAACAACGAATTGTACAGTTAGAGGAAGAAAATAATTCTCTTTCCGAACAGGTTGAAGAAACACTCTTGTTTGGACTAATCTCTGAGAGTTTCGAGAACATAACTAAGGAAGAAACGCTTATCGCATCCATCCTTGAGAAAATAGCCATCTTAAAAGGTATTCCGTTTTGCGCTTGTTTCGAACTTAGAAAACGTAGCATTAAGAACCTTGGTAGTTATTGCTCTATGGATTCTTGTGACAACTGTACTACTCCATTTTCGTTATCACGAGCATTTATTAAAAAACTACACAACACCTCGATACTCAGAAAAAATTACGAACAACTTAAAGGTAATTTCACACTTCACTTACCTTGCATTAAGCTGCAGGCACACGAAGTTATCCTAATGCCATTTAATAACGACAGCATTAAAAAAGGCTTTTTTGTGTTTATAAGCGACAAACAAGATCCATGCATTTTCGACAATGATTTGCTTCATATGCAGCAAATACTAAATATCATTGGTGACAAGTGGGAACGACTCAACCTAAATAATAAGATTAGCAAATTAAACCGAGAACTTGAAAAAAGGATTAAAACAAGAACCAATGAATTAACCCGCATCAACGAATTACTTTTCAAAGAGATACAATTGAACGAAGTTACTAACATTGAATTA
Source organism: Carboxylicivirga fragile (assembly GCF_050589805.1). Taxonomy (NCBI): domain Bacteria; kingdom Pseudomonadati; phylum Bacteroidota; class Bacteroidia; order Marinilabiliales; family Marinilabiliaceae; genus Carboxylicivirga; species Carboxylicivirga fragile. The sequence continues at coordinate 38,449 of NZ_JBNGOY010000012.1, forward strand.
CTCGATGAAAAAGAGAAGTTCAGGCAACTTTTTGAGATGGCCAACGATGCCATTTACCTATGGGAATTGGACGAACAAAACAAAGTGAGCGCCTGCCTCGAAGCAAATGAAGCGGCAATGAAAATGACAGGTTATAACACGAACGAATTATCTCGTATGTCGCCATATGCCTTAATGGCTCCAAATTTCAAACAAAAAGAAAAAAATCTTTTACAAACCTTAGCTAAGGATAAGACGCACACATTCGAGGTGATGCATCAACATAAAAATGGATCAATCTTTCCGGTAGAAATAAACGCGCACTATTTCACCCTTAATAAGAAGAAAGTGATCCTATCCATAACGCGAGACATTACCGATCGTAAACTTACAGAACAAGCATTAATAAAAGCAAAGGAAAAAGCAGAGGAGTCGGATAAACTAAAATCGTCCTTTCTTGCCAACATGAGTCACGAAATCCGAACGCCTATGAATGCCATCATGGGATTTGGAGAGATTCTTCTTGATGACGAACTAACACATGAAGACATAAATAAATTTGCACGAATAATATTGAATAACGGAATGCATCTGCTCAACCTCATTAATGACATTGTTGATTTCTCGAAGATTGAAGCAGGGCATATAAATGTAACCTTACACAAAATTAATTTGAATCAATTAATTGAAGAAGTTAAACTAAACACAGAATCATTATTACGCAGTTATGAAAAACTCGATTTAGTTAATGTTAGCATTAATAAACCTTCGGAAGGCATCAACCCAATAATTCGTGCCGATTATGGAAAAATTCGACAAGTACTTTCAAACCTCTTAAATAATGCAGTGAAGTTTACCGAAAAAGGGAGCATTACAATCACGTATAATTTACTTAACGATGAAATGATTGAACTCAAGGTTTCTGATAGCGGAATCGGTATCCCGAAAGATTATCAAGCAAGTATTTTCGATCGCTTTGTTCAGGTAAAAGACGAAAGAACGTTCAACCTACCTGGCACAGGTTTAGGATTGGCGATATGCCGTAATCTGGTGGAATTAATGGGTGGTAACATCAAATTAGAGTCAGAAAAACAGAAAGGTACCACTTTCACTTTCACACTACCATACCATCCTGTAGAGTCAACAAATAATTCAGCCGTTTTGAATAAATAAGTCGACAAAAAACAATTTAAGACTTTACAGTCCAATTCACTTTCGTAATTCAAACTTTGATATTAGATTTGCTGACCTTTATAAAATACGGAATTTTATAGAGAATGATTACAGACAAAATCAGCTAAGTCACAAGAAGTATGGGATTATTATCAAGTCTTTTTAAGAAAGAATCCAAACCACTTAAGATTAACCCTAACGAAAGTTTTGCTTGCCCGTCGGTTACAATATTATACGGTACAAAAACAGGGAATGCACAATTGGTTGCTCAGCAAACTCAGAAGTCATTTGAGCAAAATGGGATAGACTCAGAATGTTATAATATCTCGAAATATAATATCTCACGCCTTTTCTCAGAAAAATTACTTTTAATAGTGATGAGTACCGACGGTGAAGGAGAATTCCCACCCAACAGTCGCAAATTCTTTAGCCAACTAAGCAATGCTGAATTTCCAGCTTTAGCTCAGTTAAATTATTCGATATGTGCTCTGGGAGATTCGAGCTACGAACATTATTGTGGAGCGGGTAAACAATTAGATAAGCGCCTACAAACCTTAGGTGCAAAAGCTGTAATTCCACGTATTGATTGTGATTTGGAGTTTCGTGAAACAGCTTTATCTTGGATTGAGAAAGTTTTTTCTCACCTACGTTCTGAAGATGTAAGCTCAGATGCTAAGGATCAAGCTCTGCCCGAAATTCAGATAGATGCACACGACATGCTTCAAAGTAAATTGCTTAAGCGATATGCCGTAAGTAAAGGTGATGCTGGAAGTGCTGTTTACCATATAATACTCGACAATAGCCAAACTAAAATTGCCTACGAAGCTGGCGATTGCATTGAAATCATTCCTGAGAATCCAGAAACCCTAGTCGATCAAATCATAAAAACACTTGGTATTGATTCTGATATTCATATTAATGGAAGTGGTTTTGCTATTCGCGACTTGTTAAAGTATAAGTACGAACTAACCAAAGTATCGCGACCACTTGTAAAGAAGTATCAAGCATTAACGAATCATGAGGAACTGTTAAGGCTCGTAAACAACAAAGAAGAATTAAAAGCCTATGCTAATCGAGCTGATGTGTTGGATTTGATTAAAGACTTCCCAGCTAGTATTAACGGCGAACAGCTAACTAGCATTCTTTCACCTTTACACTCACGTTATTATTCCATTGCATCAGGTAGTAAAGCCTATCCCGAAGAGATACATCTTTGCATAAAAACAGTTCGATTTGAAGCTAATGCTCGCAAGTATGAAGGTGCAGGATCGGTTTTTATGAACGAAGGCTTGGCTGAAAATACCAGAGTTAATTTCCGCCATATTCCGAATGCTTCATTTCATTTACCAGAAGACAATAACACACCAATAATACTAATTGGTGTGGGAACTGGTATAGCTCCTTATCGTGCCTTTTTAAATGATCGTAAAGCACAAAATATACTAGATCAAACCTGGCTGATTTGGGGTGATAAGGAAAAAGAGAAAGACTTTTTATACGAGGATGAATTAAACACTTATCAAAAAGAAGGCTACTTACATAGATTGGACACAGCTTTCTCGCGCGATCAGGCAGAAAAGATTTACGTACAAGATGTATTCATCAGGAATAAATCAGAAATACTTAATTGGATTGAAAATGGTGCGCACATCTATTTATGTGGACATACAAAGATGGGGCATTCTGTCAGAAATACCTTATCAGATTTATTGATAGAGCACAAAAGCATTTCAAAAGAAGAAGCCAATAATGAAGTACTAAAGCTTATTGAAAATGGCAGGTTACATGAGGATTTGTATTAAAAACCTCTAGTCTAGATCAAACAATCACCTATCATTCTCCGTTCTTATTAAGAATCATAACTTAAAAAGCACGTCATGAAAAAGAATGTAGGAAGTGGTGATAAAACTTTTCGAATTATACTTGGCATTGCCATAGGGGTAGCTGGTTATTATTATCAATCGTGGTTGGGGTTGATCGGGATCATCCCTTTATTTACAGCCCTTATTAACTGGTGTCCGCTATACTTACCTTTTGGTTTAAGTACCTGTAAGAAAAAGTAAAATTGCTGCACTTAGAATATTGCAATCATAAATGGCTTAAAAGTTATTAATCCATTTATGATTTTTTTATTGAACATTTACAACTTCATCCATCTATCCAAATCACCGAAATTCGGTCTAATATTATTACCTTCGCTGCGGTTTATAATTACAAATGAATGAAGTTAAAAAAACTAATACCAGAACTGGCCTCGGCTATTATTAATGCTGGCTTTGATGCAGAGCCAAAAGAAATTCAAAGTCTGAGTGTTCCTAAAATAAAATCAGGTGCCGACCTTTTTGCCATTGCTCCTGAACAATCTGGTAAAAGCACTGCCATAGCCATTGGTGTAATTCAACAATTGAAAGCACCTTTTGAGGAAGCACCGCGTTCCATTATTATTACCTCTTCAAAGGAGAAAGCTTTTGAAATGGAAGAGCAAATACAAATGCTTAGCAAAGAACTTAAGCTACGCACTTTTGTGGCTTTTGATGGTGGCAACCTACAGTACCAGAAGGATGAAATATACGATGGTTTAGATGTACTTATCTGTACTCCCAAACGTTTAACCGAGTTGGTTAACATCAATGGCGTACCAATGACTAAAGTGAAAATGCTGGTTGTTGATAATGCAGAAACCATTGTACCAATGCAGAGTCAGAGTGTTATTTACCGCATTGCTGATGGCATTAAGAATCCTCAAATAATGATTTTCGCATCAAAATGGGACGATCGTTTTGAGGGCTTCGAAGAACGCCTTATGAAAAACCCACTTGTTCTAAGAGCCAATTAATATGAACGATAAATGCCCTTGTCAGACAGGCGAAAGCTATGCCGTTTGTTGTCAAGCCATAATTGAAGGTAAAAAGGAAGCTAAAACTGCGGAAGCTTTAATGCGCTCGCGTTACACAGCTTATGTACTTGCCGATATTAATTACCTTTTAAATAGTCACCACCCAAGTACTCGACCAAGCAAGGATCGAAAAAAGATTCTTAAATGGGCAAAATCGATGGAGTGGAAAGGATTGGAAATTTTAGCGTGCATGCATGGTAAAGAAGACGATACCAAAGGTTGGGTTGAGTTTAAAGCCTCTTACCTGGAAGAAGGAGAGCCACAGGAAATTCATGAAAATTCCGTTTTTGTGAAAGAAAGTGGTCGCTGGTATTATCAAGATGGTGAACATTTTTAATTGAACCTACATACTCATCCTTATGACTATCTCACCACATCATTATGGTTTGAATGCCCGAACCAAACTCGAACAAATTGACACCAAGCACATCGGAATTGTTAAGCTTGTAAAAAGTAGAATTATTCGTAAGGATGCCTTGAAAGTTATTGAGATGGTTGATAAAATTCAAACCACAGATTCAGAATTAAAAGTCAGCCTTATTTGCACAGATAATATATGCTCAAAATCTATCAAGCTTTTGGCCGAGCAAGATATTGAAGTGATATACCAAAAATAAGGATCGGATCTTCTTTGCAAAACTTAAAGAAGATCCGATCCTTATTTTTATGACATCCGTAATTTCTTATTCAGGAAACTGATAGTAAATTTTACTCACCATTTTCCATCCATCTTTGAATTTATAAAGAGATATATAATCAACATACTTCTTTTCTTTGCCCACATAAAACTCAAACTTGGCTACTGCAGAAGTTCCGGTTACATCAACCGAAAGAAATTTAATACTAACAAGTTTATCTCCAGTTTTTGGATAGGCACCTGCTTCCTTGCGTTTTTTTACTTTCTCTTTCCACTCAGCTATCGGTAATTTCCATATGCTTGAGCCGTCTTTATCAATGCCCAATAAATTAAAATCGGAATGAATTCCAGCATCAATCTTACTTAGGTCACCTTCGTTTTGTAATCCTTCAACATAAGCAGTTTGAATCACTTTTTTAATGGCAGCTTGCTCGTCTTTATTCGATTGAGCAATAAGAGTAGTTGATAAGCTTATTAAAGCAAGCATAAAAATAATTTTCTTCATGGTTTTAGTTTTAAGTGTTTAGTAAGAGTAAAGATATTAAAAAGTTATTTTGCAATGAACCTTTGTTTTAATCTAATCCTTTATATTTTAACAACTAATTTAGAATACCCATAATAACATCAGATTTTCTAATCAAGTTAGACATAAATAATAAATGCCGATATACAATCACAGAATGATATTTTTATCATTCGTTTTGATTGATAATCGGTATTACTACTTTTGTACACTCAAAAATGAATAACCATGTCGATGCAAGATTACGATAAGTTAAAAGAGTTACTGCTTCAGAACAAGAAGTGGCCAATGTTATATCTATTCAAATTTATTGTGCCAAATAGTGATGGGAAAGTTGAAAAGGTGGTTAGCCTCTTGCCGAAGCACGGAAAGGTTAGCTACAGGCATACTAAAAACCTGAAACACGTTTCGGTAAGTTGCAAGGTGAGTATGAAAAATGCTGATGCCATTATTGACATTTCTCAAAAAGTTGCTGAAATACCGGGAGTGATAAGCTTGTAATTACTATTAGATAATAGATCAAGAGATATTAGACAAAAAATAGAAAGGCCACTCATAAGAGTAGCCTTTCTATTTTATATTGTGTATTGTTATTTATTTCAAAGCATAAACCATCGATTCCAGAGGCTTAAGAACAATTTGAACAATAGCGCTATCCTCATTAACTATTAGTTTATTTTCACTGCCGTATAATTGATCAACTAAGCTATATTCACCTTCGCTCAGCTTCCATGCTTTAATTAAATCAACTGGTAATTGCAAAGTGAAAACTTGTGCTTCGTCAGCATCAAAATTAGATAATACAAGAAGTTGCTCCTCTCCTGCCCAACGAGCAAAAGAAAAAACTTTGTGATTATAATTTTCCGTACTAGCCCTATTGAAGGTATGTAATTCTTGATACTCTCCATTTAAAGCTTTACTCTCTCTACTAAATGTCAATAAGCGTTTATAAAAATCACGTAAGGCTTTCTCTTCTTTTGACAACTGTGCGCCATCAAATGCACCATCGTTCATCCATCGCTGATGGTGAGGCACACCAATGTAATCGAAAATACTTGTGCGCGAGTTTGTACCAAAACCAGCATCTTCAGCACCTGGCTCTCCTACTTCCTGTCCAAAATAAACCATTGTTGGAGCCGTGCTAATTAGCGTTGAAACCACCATTGCTGGTTTACCTTTAAGAGCGCTTCCTACAAACTCAGGACTAGCAATACGCTGCTCGTCGTGATTCTCCAAGAAATGTAACATATGGTGCTCAATGTCGGCCAATCCTTCTTGAATGGCAGGAATATTATCAGTTAAACCATGCCCTTGCATCACATGTTTCAAAGTATCGTACAATTCTACTTTGTCATACAGATAATCCATTTTACCCTTGTGAATGTAATCTCGGTATAATCCTGGATTGTATACCTCAGCCAATAAAAAAGCCTCAGGATTAGCATTTTTGATGGATGAATTCATGTAACTCCAAAACTCCACAGGTACCATTTCGGCCATGTCGAAACGAAAACCATCTACGCCAAATTCAATCCAGAACAATGCAATATCGCGAAACTTCACCCAAGAATCTGGTACCTGTTTATCTTGCCAAAAAGTATAATGGGCTGCGTGATCTTTATTTTCATACTCGGCAGGTAAGGATTCAAAATCGTGAGTTCCATCTGGTCGCACTCCATAATTAATCTTAACCGTTTCGTACCAGTCGTAAAAATGAGGCTGAGCCAAACGTGAACCATTACCAGTCCATTTTGCAGGATTTTCGTCAAATTTAGAATCAACTAATGGATGAGCTTCACCACCCAATGGCTGATAATCGTTTAATGGAGCCGGCACTTCAAAAGCTGTATTTGGAATATAGTAGAAGTTATTATTGATTGCATATTCAACATTAGTATCATCCTGAGCACCAAAATCACTTACACCTTCAGGATTATTATTACCCTCGTAATGACGTGCCACATGATTAGGCACAATATCAATTAATACCTTCATGCCATTATTATGAGTTCGCTCTACCAAGGCTTTAAATTCATTTAAGCGATTTGCAGGATCAACTGCTAAATCAGGATTTACCTGGTAATAATCCTTTACAGCATATGGCGAACCCGCTCGACCTTTAACGACATCCGGATCATCGTTAGAAATGCCATAAGCTGTATAATCGCGAACAAGTGCGTGGTGAGGTACACCTGTGTACCACATATGTGTAACACCAAGATCATTTAACTCTGATAGTGCCTTGTCGGTAAAGTCGTTGAATTTACCAACGCCATTTTCTTCAATGGTTCCCCAAGCCTTATTATTGGCATTTGTATTACCAAATAAACGGGTAAACACCTGATAAACGACGGCTTTTCCTTCGTATGCTTGAGATTCTTCAACCTGTTGTGGTTTCTGCTGACAGGCAATCAGAACGATAGTAAGCAGACTAGCAATTAATAATTTATTTCTCATGTAAATGTATTTAGTAGATTTCTATTGTATTTGTTTTTTGTAGATTTTTGATAGTTACTTTGAGCAATCCTGATGTTTCATTATATGTAGCCACATCAGTTTTATGAACTTTCATTTTCGCTCCATTGATAACAATGTATTTTGGTACGCTATTAAAATGATGCACCAACAACTCAACAGTTCTGTTTTCTGGCTTTCCCTTATATTTATAGCCATCGCTATCAATCTTTATGCTTAAAACTTCATCATCAAAAGCCGATGAAAAATGCAGTTTTTCAAAAGCCATTTTAAGATGTGCCTCCTTAGTCTCACCATCATCTTCATACATCAAGCCCTCTGATTGCGTCACCGAAGAATCATGATAATAGTGTAACGTCAATTTTTCTGAAGTATAATCATCCATGCTTTTAAAAGCTGGCACTGTTGGAATAAAACTACCAGCTTTCACAAATACAGGAATGGTATTAATATCAACAGTAAGGTCTATCGTTTGACCTCCTTCATATCTTTCCCCTGTAAAGTAATTAAACCATACTTGTCCTTTAGGTAAATAAGTACTATGTGATTTTACGCCTTTGTCCACAACCGGAGAAACTAAGAAATTATCTCCCCACAGGTAGCTACTTGTATTATCTAACAATTCCGGTGTGTCATCCACATAAAACAAGGGGCGCATCATTGGCACACCACTTATGGCATTCTCATATATCAATGTATAATTATAAGGCATCAATTCGTATCGTAACTTTATAAAACGCCTTGTAATATCACGTGTTTGTTCATCCCAGAAAATTGGTTCAGCAGGCACGTCTTCCTGTGCATGTGTGCGATAGATCGATTGAAAAACACCATACTGCAACCAACGTGTATATAGTTCCGCATCTTCATAAGAACCAGCAAAACCACCCAAATCAGAATGCATATAAGCCATACCTTGCATACCCATTTGCAAGGCTATCTCAACCTGCGGTTTTAATCCGCCCCAGGTACGATTAACATCGCCCGACCATGGCACCAGTCCATATCGCTGCGAACCAATAAAACCTGATCGCATTAAAATAACCGGACGGCGCTCTGGAAAATCCGCACCAAATCCCTCATAAACTGTTTTAGCCCATTCGTGTCCGTAAAGATTATGTACTTCATCAGAACGACCATTAATATGTAGTAGATCATCGGGATGAACTTCTGGTTCGCCCAAGTCGCCCCACCATCCATCTACGCCAGATAACGTATGTTTTTTGTAAATACTCCAAAACCAATCTTTTGTTTCTGTTTTGAAAATATCCAACAATGTTGTTGTTCCAAAATAAAAGTCAAATACGTATGGCTGGCCTTTTGAATCCAGACCTAGTAGCTGTTGATCCTCACATTCTTGATACTTTCCGCTTTCCTTTAAAATAAAAGGTTCGGTTATTAAGATGGTTTTTACCCCCTTCTCTCGATTACGCTTCAACATTTGTTCAGGCTCAGGAAATGAATCAAGCTCCCACTCCAGATTACCCATATGCCCTTTAACATCCTTACCAAACCAATACAAATCAAGAACAATGGCATCCAAAGGAAAATCATCAGCTCGATACATATCAATAACACTCTCAACTTCGGCTTGACTGTGATACCCCATACGAGAAGCAATATTACCAAGCGCCCATCGTGGCACCATCGGCTGACGACCAGTCAATTCTGTAAAGTTCGTGATTAAATCAGTCCATTCATCAGCGGCCACAATCAGATAACTCATTCGCCCACCAACAGCTTCGAACTGCACTATATCATTTTCTGTTGCTCCTAAATCCAAAAAACCACTTGCTCCATTATCAAACGCAACCATGTATTTCTTTGATGAAATATACAATGGCATCGAATAGTACATTAAGTCGGCGTGTGTTTCGTAACCATAACTTGCCCGATTGTATAATTGCAAACGTTGACCGCGTCGATCCATTCCTAAAACACGTTCGCCTCCACCCATGAGCTTCTCTTCTGAGTCGAGTGATAATCGAAAACCCACCTGCGAATCATTAGAGAAATAACCTTTTTCCTCTGAAAATAAATGGGCATCGTTATAAGAATATGAAACATCAAACGGTTGCTTAGTAATTTCTACAGTCAATTTCGATGTTGAAAAAACTACCGCATTTTCATCTTGCTTAAAAGTACTATTTACTAGTCCTTGATTTGGAGCAATGGCATATGACGGCGCATTTATCGATCCATGTATAATGAACTCAACTTCCATGCTAGATTCAGTGTATGGTCGAAAAACCATAAATCCATCGGAAGTTTCAATGGTTAACTGATTATTGTCATAAGAAGCTGCTTTGAATTGTCGCTCATTTTTTTGTGCATTACTTGGAATGCATAAAAAAGTAGCTAGAATCAAAACAACAAGGTATTTCAATGGGGTGGACATAGTTTTTTATCTTAGTTCTAAATGCTTAATTTTCAATAGGCAAGTTACGAAGCTTCGTGCAAATTGGAAACATTACATATGATCAGCGAAAACGAATGGAACAATCACAAAAGCCGTGCACCACAACATAAACAACTAACACACTTTAACTTAACTCCTAAAGACGCATCTAGAACGATGCTCATTCGTATCTTTAAATTAAACATCTTTGTAGAATTTCGGCTATCGAAACCGTTTTCGAAAAACAACAAAACCTTGTGAACTTGCATCAAGTTCTATTAAATGAAACGAAATGTTTTATCTTAGCGCTCATAATTGAAAATACAAAACACTCAAATATGAATAAAGTTATCATCAAAAGTTTCGATGAACTAGAGAAGTTAATTGGAAGTGATTTAGGGATTTCGGAATACCACGAATTTACGCAAGAGCAAATCAATTTATTTGCCGACGCTACTCTTGATCACCAATGGATTCATACCGATGTTGAGAAGGCAAAAGACGAATCTCCATTTGGAACTACCATTGCACATGGCTATTTAACCATTTCTATCCTTCCACATTTATGGAATCAGATCGTTGATGTTCAAAACCTGAAACTACAGGTTAACTACGGTATTGAGAAGCTAAAATTTAATGCACCAGTAAAAGTTAACGACAAAGTAAGATTACACGCGAAAGTAATTGATGCTAAAAACTTAAGAGGCGTTTGTAAAGCAAACATTGGTATTAAGTTAGAGATTGAAGGTGCACGTAAACCTGCCTACGAAGGTGAAATTGTATTCTTGTACCATTTCAACGACTAAGAATTTCTTAGCTATTAAGATATAAAGTGAGCCGAATGGCTCACTTTTTTTATGCCATAAAAAGTCATCATTATTTGGCATATTTCTTCATAACACTTATTAAGAGCAACACCCATCCAACAATCATAAACAAGCCTCCCAAGGGTGTTACAGGACCCAAAAATCGAAAATTCATACCCAATACATCTGACAGGCTTAAAAAATAAATACTGCATGAGAATAAAAAGGTTCCAATGGCAAAACTCCAAGCCATGGTTCTTTGTAATTTGGTTTCAAAATTAAAAACAAAACCAACCAGAAGAAGAACGATGGCATGGTACATCATGTATTTTACGCCTACTTCAAAACTTGCCAATTGTACTTCACTCAATACTTTCTTTAAAGCGTGCGCACCCAATGCACCTAATATCACAGAAAGACCACCATATATACTGCCAACAATCATTACTGCTTGCTTCATACTTATTTCATTTTAATCAATTAAGTAATGTTTAAACAATAAGTATTGAGCTAAGTTCATAGGCGTTTAAACATATCTCAAAACCCTCTTTCAAGTTTATTGTTATAAGTTTAATAATCTGCATACTATGAATCTACTCACAAAATACAAGTCAGTTCGGTTAGCGTCAGAACAAATGGTTGAGCCTTTACACATTGAAGATTACGTTCCGCAAGCCGCTACCTTTGCGAGTCCACCCAAATGGAACTTGGGACATACTACCTGGTTTTTCGAAGAATTTATATTAAAACCACATTCACAAGACTATAAAGTTTTTGATGAATCCTATTCATTTCTGTTTAATTCCTACTACAACACAGTTGGCGAAAGAGTTACGAGAGCAAATAGAGGCAGCTTAAGTCGCCCATTAGTAAGTGAAGTAATGGGCTATCGAAAACATGTAGATAAGGCGATTCAACAATTCTTGCAGAACTCAACCTTAACAAAAGACATTGAAGACATTTTTATCGTCGGCATAAATCACGAACAGCAACATCAAGAACTTTTCTTCACCGATCTGAAGTATAATTTTAGTGTCAACCCCACTTTTCCGGCATACAATAACAAAGCTTTTTGCGAAGATGAAGAATCAGAAACGATGGCATGGCTAGCTATTGAAAAAGGGATATACGACATCGGGCATCAAGGTGATGGTTTTTGTTACGACAATGAGTTAGGCGCTCACCAAGTATTACTTCAGGACTTTGAAATCAGCAACAAACTAATTACAAATGGCGAATATCTTGAATTCTTAAAAGATGGAGGCTACAACAAGTTTGAGTTCTGGCACGATGAAGCCTTATTCTGGTTAAAAGACAAAAATATTTCTCACCCTATGTATTGGTTACAAAAGGATGGGAAGTGGTTTCAATATACCTTAGCTGGCTTAAGACTTTTACAAGATAAGCATATACTCACTCACCTAAGTTATTATGAGGCGGCTGCTTTTGCTCAATGGAAAGGACATCGATTACCAACAGAATTTGAATGGGAAGCTGCCTGCCATAAATTTGATTGGGGCAAACGTTGGGAATGGACTGAAAGTGCCTATTCGCCTTATCCAAATTATAAAAAGCCTAATGGGGCTATTGGCGAATACAATGGTAAATTCATGGTGAATCAGAAGGTTTTACGTGGAGGATCTGTCGTCACGCCGCAAGGACATAGTAGAAAAACCTATCGCAATTTTTTTCATCCGCATATTGCCTATCAATTTAATGGTATACGTTTAGTAAAGTAAAAAACATTAGTATGAAAGCAATTTGGAACAATACAGTAATCGCCGAAAGTAAGGAAACCATAATTATTGAAGGCAATCATTACTTTCCTCCGGCATCACTTAATATGGAATACTTCAAGCCATCTATAAAACATACCAATTGCCATTGGAAAGGCCAAGCCTCGTATTATACAATCATAGTTGATAAAGAGAAAAATGAAGATGCGGCCTGGTTTTATCCTGATCCCAAGGAACTCGCCAAACATATAAAAGGCTACATTGCTTTTTGGCGGGGAGTGGAAGTGGTGGAGTAATTGCTGTCCTAATTTCACTTTTGTTCGCTCGTAAGCTAACCTTCCATATTTTGTCTCCGCTAGACATTCTTATAGAGGTCTGTATGTTCGATACGTTTATTTTATAGATTCTATTAAATTTTTAACTGTCATATCAGTGCTTCCATAGCTTACTATTCGCACATCTAAAGGTGTTCTTGCAAATTTATATACTGCTTTTACTAGTGCGTCAAATATCCATTCTATATTATTTCCAAAAGCACCACCTCCTACAAGAGTTAAAAAGACCTTATTATTACCAGTTCTTTTGTAATTATCAACTGCAGCATACAATGTGGCCTCATACGTTGCTTCAAGAATTAATCGAGCGAAAGATTCCCAATGTTTCGGGTCAAGATGTGAATATGCTACAGGTAAAGCAGAACAATATGCTTGAGTAACAATGTTCTTATTCATATTAATTGTAACTTCAGTATCTCTTTGTAAACCTATTCTTAATTTTCCTTTTAGTTTTTCAACGTCTAGTTCCGACCTGTTTTTGATAAGTCTTGTAATCTTTGAAAGTCCCTCCGAATTTGCAAGTGCATACCCATTAGTCATTTCCCATAAATTCGACTTTTCATTCTTGAACTCAAGCCCGATGTCACTCAAGCAATCAATTTGATTAGAAGAAGTTTGTCCAATCTGATTATTTACATTGGCAAAGTAATTTCTATAAATTGTGCCGGCTCCACATGCTATTGCGCAAGCGGGTCCTTGAGTATAATCATTTTCATAAATACCTACACCTTTTTCTGGAATAACTTGAGGCCCGACCATTTCTAATAAATTAAATTGAGAGGCTGCTTGAAATAATGCTCCATTATTAGTTGATTCCTGATGTAAATCTTGAATATTACCAACTACTTCTGAAACTCTTATTTTGGATTTATATTCTTCTAGCTCTGAGTTTTTAATCCTCAAATCGTTTAAAGTTGGTACTTCAAGACTGCCAAAAACGAATTCATTTCCATTTACTTTAGAAATTAATTTATTCTCTTTAATCTCAATATTTGAACGAACCTGATCTGGATATTCTTCTTTAAATCCTAATAATTTCTCAAACCACATTATGTATTATTTATTATCTCTAATTTATATTACATTAGGAATAACTACCCCTTCACCTTTGCCAAATCGCGTATTTCAAATTGATGCTCAGTTGTAAAATCAATTTTAAGGGATTCGAATTCCTCATCCATTACAAATTTGAATCCTTTAATTTTCTGGCTGGGTTTGTTTTTTTGTCCCTTATTCTTTTTATTAAATGCCTTTATTTCTTTGCAATCATCGCGCTGTATGGCAACAAAGCATTCTAATGCAGAGTTTTCATACATCTCATAATCACTTTTTATTGTCCGTAGTATTCCCATTTTTAAATTATAATATTTGTTTTAGGTCTTCTTCAAAATCCAATCGCAAATCCTCATGCACTGCAGCAAGGGCTTTTGAGATACTCACAATTTGTCTGTCGTAAAGATTATTCAATACTTTACTTCGCTTGTAATTGGTTTTACACAATTTCATTTGATAACAAAAAAAGATGAGTAACTCTATTTGTGTTGCTTTCTTACCCGAATAGCGGATGTACTTATTTAGTATGCGATGGATGCGTTGAACTCCTTTCTTAACGTAGTATATCGAAGCGTGATTAATCGTTTTAAACTCAGCCTCAACTTCCTCCTTCACTTGGCGGATATAATTGGCCTCATCGTGCGACTCAAATAAAAGGTAATTGAGCAACTCTTTGCTTTCTTTTTTATATTTGGCCACACGCAGAAAATGCTGTATCAGCACCTCCTTAGGCATTTGTTGAAGTTCCTTCTTTATAACGCTTATACTACTTGTCTCCAGCATTTACTATTCTTTTGCTAATGGATGACACCTTTCATTTACAATTAAGAAAGAGGTGTCATACGGAATTTAAAGTTTTAAATATCCAATAAAATCAAGTTGATCACTGGCTGCCATTCCATTGGGATTACAACCAGGTAATCCTTCGGGTATGTCCAAACCTAAGTCTTCGTAATGCGTAAGCCAGGCCTCGTGAAAGGAATCGGTAGCCGGATTAATAAAAGTCATTGGCTCCATTTTGAAAAGACTATCCTGTGCAAATAACTCATAGACAAACTCAGAACAATAATACCCTTCACTTTCGAGGATATAGGTATAGTCGTAAGCTTGTCCTTCTAATTCCTTTGCTTTTTTTAATGCCTCCACTATGGATGTCTGTGTAATTGTTTTTGCCCGATATTGACCTACTACAAGAGAATCCATTTTTTCCGAATCAACAAACTGAGCTAAAGTTTCACAAACAACGCCTTTTTTAGGTGCTGCATGCCACACCATAACTTCTCCATCTAACATTTCAACCACACCAACATGTGTATAGTGATGATCTAATCCGGTTTGCGTAACCGCATCAATGGCCGACGACAAACTACCATTTTGCTTGCCTCGAAATAGAATATCGCCAGTTTTTAAATTCGATGGAGCATTACAAGCCATTATTAATTGTATTACCAAAAGAGTAAATAAAGCTTTAAAAAAAATTCCTTTAAACATTCTTCATTAAATATTAAGTCGGCATTAAAGATAGGTGCTCTTTTTAATGCATCATAATTACAATTGTGAGACAATGATTACAACATGCACATCTTACATATTAAAACACTGTTAATTAAACTCTTTTGAAACAAAAGATCAAACTGAAATAATATTTTTATTGCAAGAAAATGTACAAATCTTAATACTAATCTCGAATTGAATCAGATAAAATAAACCAATTCAAACTAAAAAAAACAACTATGAAACTTAAGCTAACCATTGTCTTATCTATTTTGTTTATTACTGTGCAGGCCAAAGAAATTAGTGCAGAGAAATCAAACCTTACTAATGGACTGTTTATTGCCGCTCCTGAATCACAGCACATTGATCTTTTTATAGACTTCATCAACAAAGATTTAAAAAAGCATGCAATTAACAAGCTCGTCCTTAGCATTGATTATAATTACCAATTTAAATCTTATCCAAAGCTTTCGAACGACAATGCATTGTCAGAGAAAGAACTCAAATTAATAGCTACAACCTGTAGGGAAAATAACATTGAACTTATACCTCACTTCAATCTTTTAGGGCATCAGTCATGGGCTGAAAATGTGTCCAACCTTCTTAGAGAATATCCACAATTTGACGAGACTCCACACATCAAGATGCCAGAAAAATATACTTGGCCAAATTCTGACAATCTATTATGTAAGAGCTATTGCACTAATCATCCAGAGGTACACAGAATAGTATTTAGCCTCATTAAAGAACTTATAGAAACTTGTAAATCCTCTAGTTTTCACGTTGGCCTAGATTTAGTATTGTATATTGGAGATGAGCATTGCAAACGTTGTAAGGAACACAAGCAGGAGGATCTATATGCCGATGAAATTAATAGAATTTATAGTTTCTTATCAGATAATGAATGCCAAATGTGGATGTGGGGAGATCGTCTTCTGAACAGAAGTAGCTTTGGTTTAAACGAGTTTGAAGGTGCAGGCTCTTCTATTTATAAAGCAATCGACAAACTTCCCAAAGAAATTGTTATTTGCGATTGGCACTACAAAAATGCAGATCCAAGTTCAGTTTATTTCGCCAGCAATGGTTTTGATGTATACACTTGTCAGTGGGATAATCCCGAAATTGCTGTTCAACAAAAATTAATGCTTGATATATTAAGCAAGCATTCATCCAAAACGCTTGCTCCTCACTTTAAAGGCATGATCCATACGGTGTGGTCTCCTGCTCATGTTTTTATAAATAATTTAAGAAATAATTCAAGCGAAGACAAATGTGTGCAAAGCTTCTTAGCGATATTTTAATAATGATGTTTACTTAAAATCAATTGAGATAGTTATAGGCTTAGTGCTATTGTTGTTCATCATAAATCGAAGTTTAGAAACTGTCTTGGATTTAATTTCGGAAAGCCACTTTTGAAGTGGCTTTCCCTTTGCCAAACCATTGATATCAACCACTTCGAGTAAAACATCCATACAAGAAGGACGCGAAACACTTAGTTTAATCCACTTCACACCTTGCGGCACTTCTATTTCTGCATTCCTATTTTGAACATCTAAATTTATCACCATAAGGACACAAACTTAGTAAATAGATATTAAATCGAGTAGCACGTTATAAGCATCCTCTTTGAGTAATTTTGACTTTAACCAAGCATAATAAACCGAAGCATGTAAATCCTCTTCTTCTATTGGCTGCCAATTAAAAGCCTGTTCCACCTCATCGTAGAATATCTTCTGATCGGATACCTCAGGATCCCCAATCACTTTGGCAACCAGCTTAATAAAAACTGCGACTCGTTGAAAACGCACATCACTTTCAAATAAATCCTTCTGACGCAATAGTGATCTGACTCGATTCGATGCAATGTCGTCATGTCCAAGCTCATGTTGAATGTAAACATCTAATAAATCCTTCTTTAAAACCCATTCAACACCGGCCACCTTAGTGCACCAAGTATTTGAATGGCCAATTGATGACAAAACTCTGGCGGCTTCTTTATAATCCTTATTAAAAAAATGGTAGATGGCCTGATTCAACTTTAAGTTAAGCACATCTTCAGGTTGAATATTGAGTTTCTCCGTAAAAGTGGCATCGGCAATACGAATAGCTTCATGCAGATTACCGGTAAAAAATCGATTGGCACAATACAATTGGGTTACACGAGGTAAGAGTCGCACATACTCCGTTTTAACAAGCGTTCGCAAGTTCTCTCTCAGCTTTTTCAAATATTGAAAAGAGTCAGCAAACTTTTTGTTACGAAATAATGTATGGGCAACCATATACTGCAAACGCACCATATAAAGTTGATTATTCTTGGTCAGATCCACCTTCCCTTCCAATTCATTATAATAACCTAACAACAATGGCTCTAAATGATAGTAGTCTTTATTTCGAGCTGCCGCGCTTCTTAGTATCGTCATTATTTTATAAACAACAGATGGTCTGTTCGAAAGCGCCTTATTTAATTCGTATACTTCGAATATTCGTTCCAGCTCCTGACTTATGTTGGCATCTCCTCGATAAGACGTTTTAGCTTCCTTGATACGGTGTTTAATAATCTTATAAGCGGTGTCGGCGTTCTCATCTTCAACGGCCAAACTCAAATAGTTCTGTTTCCGAGTCAATAAATCATCAATGGAGACTTTTAAATCAAGTAAAGGCATATCAAGCTGCAAACCAACAATGTTATTGGCCAATGCAAACTGCTCGGCACGCACCGCCATTTGTTCTGCTTTGCACAAGTATTTCCAAGCTGGCTTCATAATATTGTATTCCATGAGGTACTTGCCCATACTTACCAATGCCGAAATTTGAGTCTCTGATGTATAATCGCTTTTAATCTGCTTCTGATAGATGTAATCGCTTAGATGCTTCATCAACTTTTTACGCAAAGCATGGTATGCTTCTTTATTGCCATTAGGATAAATCTCAAGAAGCACTGAATTACCATTCATCTCGCCTCGTTTATACAACAAATTGAAAAGTTGCAAATCCTTTCTACCATCTTTCATTTTAAGTCGATGGATAAATGCAGAAAAATCTGTCACATCATTTTTAGAGAATGTCTTTATGATTTGCACTAAGGTATCAGCCATTATTAAAAGTCCGTTTGATTTACAATAAACTCTTATTAAAATGGCAATATAGGATAATTTAATCATTTTCAAAAGTCCGTTTACACTACTTCTTGGTTTGTAAACAACTATCAACACTAGCTATGTTTGCACTGTCAATATTAATATTTAACCCAAAATAAATAATCATGTTTGACTTAATTAAGAAACATTGGATTACATCTTTAGGAATTTTGTTTCTGTTTTCAGCATTTACTTATTTCCTAAAAATGGCCTTCGAGAATGGCTGGTTCCCTCCCGAAATCAGAGTGCTATCCGGGTTTGCTCTTGGTATCACCCTGCTTTTTACAGGATACAGTTATTATCGAAAAGACAAATTGTACACCTGTCAAGTGTTGGCCGGTACCGGCATGAGCGCCATTTATGCCACGTTCAGTTATGTGGCCTTCAGTAACGATCTTAACTGGCCTTACAACGTCATGTTAATTTCCGTACTTGCCTTGACAGCCTTAACAACCTTGGTTAGCTACAAACAGAATTTACGTGGCCTTATCTTCATCAGTATTCTTGGCGGCTTGCTTTCTCCCATATTAATGAAAGCCAAACCAGAACACGACATGGTTCTTTTTGGATACGTTTTTATCCTTACCATAGGCGCCTTGTATGTAAGTATTTCAAAGAAATGGCAAGAACTACGCATCATGACCTTTATAGCTACCGTGCTGGTTTACGCAACTTACTATATCTATTTCGATCCTGATTCATGGGGAAAACCTTTTTTCTATGCAGCATCTCTTTTTGTTACCTATATGGCAGGAATCATATTTGCTTCACACAAAGAAAAAGACCAATTTACTGGTTGGAACCTCTATCTAAGTTTGGTAAATGCCATGTTATTTATCTTTTGGTCCATCTTCATATTAGGAAGTTTCTCAATCACTTTTACAGTGCCACTGCTAATAGTTGGCTTCACCTTTATGATCGTATCCGTATTTGTATACCTTCTTTCAGGAAAGAATATTTTCCCAGGCTTAATATATGTTTGTCTGGGTCTGGTATTATTTGCCATATCTGCTGCCAACATTAAACCAATGTCGATAAACGGAATGGAATATGTGGTAACCACATTACTATGGTTCTTAGTTGTAAGCGGAACCTACTCCATAAGTCATTTTGTAAAATCATTTGAATTACGATATGTGAGTTATGGTGCCTGGGTATTATTAATTATTTATTGGTTTACTGTAGCCTGGGATGTGCAATGGATCGAATTATTCGGTTTAAAGTTTGTACCATTCTTAAACGCAGGTGCACTTACGTGGATGTTATTAGCAGGCTTTGGATTTTTCATTGCAAAAAAAGAGCAGACCGATCTACCTGTTTTGAGTAATATATTTGCCATTGTGGCCAATATCATTGTTGCCGGTCTAATTACCATACAGATTAAAAACATCTGGCTAGCCTACGACATCAATAATTTCAGCAGACCTTTGGCCATCTCAATTTCATACATCGTATATGCCTTATTGATTTTCCTATGGGGATCACACACTAAGGCTATTTCATTCCGAATTATGGGAACCATTGTTTTGTTGATTACTTCGATTAAAGTATTCTTCTGGGACTTATCAGGAACTGCCAATGTAAGTAAAATGATTTTCCTTGTTATAATCGGCTTATTAACCTTGGCCATAGCACATATCAATAAGAAGTGGTTAGAAAAAGAAGAAGGCAACAAAACACTAAAAACACCACCTTCAGTTGAAGAAAGCAATACTTAAGTGGTAAAAGCGTACTTGTTTAATTGGTTATTATATATTTGTATATAAGAGTTTATAAAAAGTATTTTTGAACAAACTTAATACTCACCCCTAAATCCCCTAAAGGGGAGGCTCAGGTCCCCTTTAGGGGATTTAGGGGTTTTAAAATCACGTATAAGGTAAGTATATAAAACATAGGCCATGGAAAAGTCAAAATTCAGGTGGATACCATTATTTATCACCAACTTCTTAGGTGTTCTCAACGACAATTACCTGAAATACCTCATCTTATTTATAGGTACAACATGGCTATCGAAAGATAACGAGTCCATCATCATTATGCTTGCATCTGGCTTATTTGTTATTCCCTACATTCTGTTTTCACCTCTTGCAGGCAAGTTAGCTCGCGATCATTCCAAGGCTAAGATTATTCAAAAGGCTAAATTGTATGAGATACCTATCATGATTATTGCATCCATTGGATTTGTTATTCACAACATACCAGTTGCCATGATTGGAATATTTCTGATGGGCTTGCAAAGTGCTTTATTTTCGCCAGCTAAGTATGGTATTATTCGCGACATAGGAGGAAAAGAAGGAATCCCATATGGTACTGGTGCCATGGAAATGTTGACTTTCTTAGGTGTGCTAATTGGGACCTTTGCAGCAGGTGTTGTTTCTGACTTTTCAAATTCAGATCAGTGGGGACCCTACCAAATAATTATCGTTTGCAGCACCATAATACTTTTTGCCTTGATTGGCTGGTTGACTAGCCTTAAGATTAATCCCAAGGAATCCGCACCAAATGAAGAAGAGCATACATCTCTTAATCCCTTTGTCTTTATGCGCAATTCCTATATATGGAGCAAGCAAATCAAAGGATTAAACATAGTCATTTTTGGATTGGCAACCTTTTGGGCCATTGGTTCATTAATACAGATGAATGTAATTCCACATTGCCGAAGTGTTTTAAATCTTTCGGATACAGCTACCGGAACCATTATGGCATTAGTTGCCATTGGCATTGGAGCTGGGTGTTATGTTACAGGTGTAATATCAAACCATAAACTTAAGATGTACCTTGTTCCCATTGGCGGATTCGGTATGGGAATTAGTGTTTCTTTAATATTCCTACTAAATCCATCAACAGTGTGGTTTACCATACTTATAATTCTCACTGCTTTTTTCGCAGGAATATTTAAGATCCCGTTAAATGCATTTATCCAATCAAAGGTAGAAGGACGAAAGTTAGGACTTATACTGGCCTACAATAATCTGGTTCTGTTTTCTTTCATTTTGGTGGCAGCAGGTATCTTTGGTTATGTTGAAACTAAAACAGATTCTCTCATGGTTTTTGCAACCATTGCAATTATTATTTGGGCCATAACAATTATTACCTGGTTGAAAATACCAGGTGCCAATAAACGAACTAAGTAAAATATTGTTATTATTTAGGCAAACGAATAGAGCATGTGCGCATTCTGGATTAAATTATTTGATTATGAAACAACATCACCCCATTATAATACAAGTTGCTAAAATATTCTTTAGCTTCATTAGAGTACTGCTAAGTCTTCGCTACAAGGTGGAAGTAAAAGGTGGTGATGAGCTTCGTAAAGACAATGTCAAATTTCTATTGCCCAACCACCAGGCCATAATGGATCCTGTCCTTTTGTTTGCACATTTATATAAATACACAACCGCTGTTCCTGTTGTAACGGCTACTTATTACGACATGCCAGTTGCAAAAACAATGTTCTCGGCATGGGGAACTGTTCGGGTTAGTGATTTGGAATCAGGCAGTAGAAATACCAACGTACTAGATCAAGTGGTAGGTTCAGTTAAGAAGGGTTTTGAATTAAAGAAGAACATCGTACTTTATCCAAGCGGACAAATTGCTGGCCAGGGCTATGAGAAAATATTTAATAAGCAGAGTGCCTATAAAATAGTTAAGGACCTTCCCGAAAATGTGGAAGTTATTGCGGTTCGAATTAATGGCCTTTGGGGAAGTCGTTGGTCGCGTGCGTGGGCTGGCAAGTCACCCAACTTCGTAACAACACTTCTGAAGTGTATGGGCATTATATTAGTAAACCTGATCATATTATCGCCGCGCCGAAAAATTAAGATCGAAATAGAAAACATAACAACACAGGCTAAAAAGAAAAGTACAGGCGACAGAACTGAGTTTAACCAGTATCTGGAAAATGTATACAATGTACATGGTTCGGAGCCAGTTAATTTTTTAAAATACTACTTTTTTTCACCCCAATTAAAAAGAAGCTTGCCTGAACGCATTGCTGGTTCTGAAGAAGATGCAACAAGCCAGACATCAGATATGGCAACTGAAGACATACCCAATGATGTACTAAAATTAGTAAAGCTGTGTATTGCAGAAAAGCTCGAGATAACTTCAGAAGAGATCAAACAAAGTGATTTCTTACAGTTAGATCTAGGGGCAGACTCATTGAATATGGTTGAAATATTATCGGAGATTGAGAATAATTTTCCTACATTCTCTGCGCCTCAAATCAATGAGATAAAAACAGTTGCAGATGTTTGCCTGGCTGCCATGGGACAATTCAAAACTGCAATGGATCTACCAAGTTCAAACTTACAACAACCCTTATCCGCTATTCACGACTTATACATTGATGATAAAAAAAGCATTACCGAATTACTAAAAATGGTAATGTCCTCAAACACATCTGATCCGTTTGTATACGATGCAATGTTAGGGTCAACTAATCGAAAAACTTTCTTCCTGAAAGCATGCGTTGTTTCTGAATTCTTAAAAGATGAGATAAAGGAAAAACACGTGGGTATAATGTTGCCAGCTTTGCAAAGCACCACCCTATTGATTGCAGCCTGTTATCTGGCCGGAAAAATACCCGTAATGCTTAACTGGACAGTTGGTAATAAGGTACTGGAACATTGTATCGAAACGAGTCAGATAACAAAAATACTTTCGGCTGGCACTTTTATTGACAAAGTAAAAGAACTGCTTCCTGACTCCATACACTCTAAACTTATATTACTGGAGAAAAAAGTGCCTACACTTGGACTTGGCATCAAATTAAAAGGTGCTCTCAAATCGAAACTACCATTCTTAATCAAAAACCCTAAGTTAGATGATACGGCGGTTGTTTTATTTACCTCTGGAAGTGAAACCATGCCCAAAGCAGTTCCGCTATCACACAAAAACATAGTGAGCGATTTGGCAGCCGTATTCAACCTTGTTGATTTAAGCAATAACGAAACATTTTTATCCTTCTTACCCCCATTCCATAGCTTTGGATTTACCGTACTCAGCATTTTACCATTGATAAGTGGTGTAAAAACGGCCTACACGCCCAATCCTACAGATGCACGTGAAGTGATTAGAGTTCTCAAGCATGTTCAAGCCAATTTATTAATTGGCACACCTAGTTTCTTAAAGTTGCTACTTTCAGAGAGTTCTTCCTATCATTTAAAATCAGTTCATTACGCCATATCTGGAGCCGAAGCAATGCCAGCATCTCTAAAAAAGCAATTTGAAGAGATGACTAACAACGCGCTAATACTAGAAGGTTATGGCATTACCGAATGTGCTCCTGTGCTTTCTCTTAATCCAAGAGAAAAACAGAAACTAAATAGTGTTGGTAAATTATTACCTGGCATTGAAGGAATTATTTTGGATCCGGAAACCAGCGCACCTAAGGACGTTGGACAACCCGGAATGATATACGTATCTGGCCCTAATGTATTTGATGGTTACATCAACAACGAAGATCTAAAACCATTCAAAACCATCAATGGCAAACGTTTTTACAAAACAGGTGATCTTGGTTATTTCGATGATGAAGGCTTTTTATTTATTACCGGTCGTTTAAAACGATTCATTAAAATAGCAGGCGAAATGATTAGTTTACCATTTATTGAGAAAGTATTACTCGAAAAATATGGTGAAGAAGACAAGCAAGTATTAGCCGTAGAGGGCAGCGACAAAACAACGCCAGCTCAGATTGTTTTATTCACTTCAAAAAACATCAACTTAAAGGAAGCTAACGAGCATTTATTAGCCAATGGCATTGCAGCTATTGCAAAAATAAAAACGATTGAAACTATTGACGAAATACCTGTACTTGGAACAGGAAAAGTAAATTACAAAGTACTTAAAGCTTTAATTGAAAATTAACAAATCGGCACATTTTCAAATTGAATTTCTTACTCAACTCGTCCAATTGGAATATTAATTCCAAAATAGAATTCGCCGTACTTTGCTTCAGAATTCAATACATTGGTAATAATTGTATTCGAACCTATGAATACATATTTCCATCTCATGGCTATACCGGCAGAAAAATCAATACGATTGTTGTAGGAAATTGGTAAATACGCTCCCCATGTAGTATTTTCAAACCTCGGCGTTAGATTAAATTTCCAAATATCATTATCAATAATGTGCAGATTTTGACTATAAAGTCCGGGCTGATATCCAATCAATCCTGATACATACCAAGTTGGTGTAATACTATAATCACCAGTCAAAAGAACAGAAGTAGGAAGATTCATCTTATACGACTCGTTATTAATCTTTTCAAAATCCACAGATTTCTCCAATGAATCGATTAAAGCATCTAATGTTTCAATACCATTAAATCGCGAATAAGGTACATCTTCAATCGACACCCTATAGGTAGCTTGTTTAACCGCACTTCGATGCTTAACATACCCGACATCACCAACCATTAATCCAACTTTAAACTTATAAGGTATATTCTCAGCGTCATCAGGTTTATATGAATATGTCATGCCAAAATCCATCCCTAAACCGGCATCTCCAAATAAATCTAACTTACCATCACTGATGGTTTCTTCCAGATTTTTATTTACCCCATAAGATACATCCACCTTAAAATAATCAATCTTCTCTTTATCATACATCACCTCAATATTATCTAAATCGAAGTATCCCGAACTACCACCAACCAGGTACTTAACATTCGCCCCACCAGTAATGAGATGTTCATCCTTATTCCACAAAACACCTGACCAGGTTAAGGTATATTCCATCCATTGATTAACAACCGATTTAAAATACTCCCCGCTTACATCCTTAAGCAGTTCGGGGTTGTCATAACCCGTAAATAACTTTCTAACATCGTCAGTTGATGAACGGTAGATACCATCTGCTCTTAAGCTCGCTGAGAAGGCCACCGCATGTTTCGTATTTATTTTATATGACACAGATGGAAAAGCCAAAAGACCACGCCCAACAAATAAAGACTGATCTGCCCCTAAGAAGTACTTCAAATCTGAGAAACCAACCTTAGAGAGTTGTTTCATAAAATCCGACTCGTTAAAATTCAAAGCATTGGCCAATCCAATTTGGGCCGATAGAACATTAATATTCCAACGTGCATCGCTGCGTATTAAATCAGCAGGCTGATTATTTATGTTCTGTAAAGGAAAATAACGACTGGAATGTATGCCAGGAAAGTCCTGAGCAAAGCTCGTATATAAACCTAAAAACAATATATATAATACAACTATTCGTTTCATGTGTTTAAATTTATTTCTTAATGGTCACATGGAACTCGCCAAATTAATTATATTCTTTAATGAGAATAACTTCTCATGGCTCGTTTCATAATTTCTAATTCAATGTACAAATTTAAAAAATCTTAAGCACCAATAGTCAATTTAGTTCATTCTTGCTTTAAAATTGTATTTTAGCCCTCACAAACCAAATACGTAATTACCTCAATGAACCTAGTCATAATCGCAAGTGCCCCAATTCTTATCATTTTATTTTACGTTTATTATCGCGACAAATATGAAAAAGAGCCATTAGGCCTTCTATTTTCAAGCTTAGTAGCGGGTATGATTATTTGCATACCAATACTCTTTGCCGAAAGATGGGCATCGGGCATGTTAGCTCCATTACGAACCAACATGATTAATTCAGCCTTTTGGGATGCATTTTTTGTTGCTTCTTTTTGGGAAGAAGCATTTAAAATGCTAGCGGTTATGTTACTTGTTTGGCGTAACAAGAACTTTAACGAACGATTCGATGGAATTGTTTACGCCGTATTTGTTTCCTTGGGTTTTGCACTAGTCGAAAACATCATGTATGTTCTAAATACCGATAATGGCATACAAACAGGAATTGCACGATCATTTACAGCTGTACCAGCCCATGCCATGTTTGGTGTTATGATGGGTTATCACCTGGGTTTAGCGCGCTTCATCAAGAGCAAAAGAAAGATGCACCTATTCCATGCTTTCTTTTACCCTTTTCTTTTTCATGGCTTATACGATTTTATTCTAATGTCGAAAAACGATTGGTTATTGCTAACATTTGCCCCTTTAATGGTATACATGTATATACGCATTAAGAAACGTTTGATCCAGCATTCCGAAGATTCAGTTTTTAAATCAAGTACAGAATAGTATGCTTGCAGATCAATTAAAAAGAAGAGGTTTCGAAAGCGAATTACAATACTCAGCTTCTCGAAGTGGTGGACCAGGTGGACAGAATGTTAATAAGGTAAATACTAAAGTTGAACTGCGTTTTAATATTAATGGTTCCAACTTACTATCAGATATTGAAAAAGAGCGCTTACTCATAAAACTGGCCAATAAACTGACACAAGAAGGTGAATTAATTCTCATAGGCCAAACAGAACGCTCACAACTCAAAAATAAATTGGCGGTAACAGAACGTTTTTACACCATTGTTGCAGTCGCATTAACTTTGCCTAAAAAACGCAAGCCAAGTCGTCGCACGAGAGCTTCAGTTGAACGTCGACTGGACTCAAAAAAGAAACAAGCTCAGAAAAAGTCAAATAGAAAATTTAAAGATTATTAAAATACCTACATTTGTAGAAATTTAAGCTATCGTATCAAAGTAATAAACCATGCAAGAAATTACATTAGGACAAGGCCTTGACAAACTTATTTTTGGCATCACACGCGAAGAAGTAAAGAAAATATTAGGTGAGCCATCGGAAATTGAAAAGATGGAAGGTGATGAGGAATCAGGAGCCATGGAAGCGTGGCATTACGATGAGCAACATCTATCCTTGGCATTTGAAGAAGATTCAAACTGGCGCTTATTGTCCATCACTTCGGCATCGGCTGATGTACTTTTTGAGGGAATTGATTTAATTGGCTTGAGCCAAAATGAGGTAATGGAGCAGATGGAAGTATTCAACTTGGGTGAGTTCAATGTTGAAGATTTATCTGAAGGCGTACTAATGGAGCAAATTGTTGCAACCAATACCGACTTTAGTTTAAACTTGTTTTTTGATGGAGATACATTGGCTGAGATCCAATGGGGACCTTTCTGGGACGATGATAAGGAACAACCTATTTGGCCTGAAGAAAATGAATAAGTCAATGTACCAATTTGAAAATGTGATAATGTGGTGATGTGACAAGTTTTGAACACATCACCAAATTAAACAATTGACGAATCAGACTATCTACTAATCTCCAGATTGATTAATTGACAAATCAACTCATTTTCAAATTAACTAATTGATCAATTAACACATTGAGTCATTTTCAAATTAGCAAATTGATTAATTGGCACATCGCACATCCTTTTACCTTTCTTAACACCATAAAATTCTATAAGCCAATAAATATTCCTACTTTTGCGGCCGCAAAAAGAGACAACAATGATAACAGTATCAAATCTAGCCATTCAGTTTGGCAAAAAACCTTTATTCTCAGATGTTAATCTGAAATTCACTCCTGGCAACTGCTACGGAATGATCGGTGCCAACGGAGCAGGTAAATCTACATTCCTACGAATATTAGCTGGCGACCTTGATTCAACCCGAGGAACCATCAAAATGGAACCAGGCGAGCGCTTGTCTGTATTACGTCAGGATCACTTTGCTTATGACGAATTTACGGTACTTAATACTGTATTAATGGGTCATAAGGAGATGTGGGATATCATGCAAGAGAAGGATGCCCTGTATATGAAACCTGATTTTAGCGAAGAAGATGGTATGAAAGCCGCTAAGCTGGAAGATGATTTTGCAGCCATGGAAGGTTGGAATGCTGAGAGTGATGCTGCTGAATTGTTAAGTGGTTTGGGTATCAAAGAAGATATTCATCACCAACAAATGGCTAATTTAACGGGTAAAGAAAAAGTACGTGTTCTATTGGCGCAGGCCTTGTTTGGAAATCCAGATAACTTGCTACTGGATGAGCCGACCAATGATCTTGACCTTGAAACTGTATTATGGTTAGAAAATTATTTAGCCAACTTCCAGAACACCGTTATTGTTGTATCGCATGACCGTCACTTTTTAGATAACGTTTGTACCAACATTGTGGATATCGATTACGGTAAGATTCGTAATTTCTCAGGTAACTATACTTTCTGGTACGAATCGAGCCAGTTAGCATCGCGCCAGCAGGCTTTACAAAACAAAAAAGCGGAAGAGAAGAAAAAAGAATTACAAGAGTTTATTCGTCGCTTTAGTGCCAACGTGGCTAAGTCGAAACAAACGACCAGTCGTAAGAAGATGATTGATAAGTTGAACATCGAAGAGATTCAACCATCAACACGTCGCTACCCTGGTATTATTTTCCAACCATCGCGTCAATCGGGCGATCAGGTGCTTAAGGTTGAAAACCTAAGTTATACGGTTGAGGGAGAAACACTATTTAAAGATGTCAGCTTCACCGTTGAGAAAGATGAAAAAGTGGTACTTATCTCCAGAGATAACCGCGCCGTAACTGGATTTTTTGAGATTATCAATGGTAATGAGCAAGCACCTACTGGTAGTTTCATTTGGGGGCAAACCATAACATCGGCTTATCTACCGATGGATAATACAGAATACTTCAAGAAAGACATTAAGTTATATGATTGGTTAGCTCAATATGCTAAAGATAGTTCTGAGGATTACATGCGTAGTTTTCTTGGTAAGATGTTATTCTCGACAGATGATACCAATAAAAAAGCAGGTGTACTATCGGGAGGTGAAAAAATGCGTTGTATGATTGCACGTATGATGATGGAAGAACCTAACGTTCTTATCATGGATCACCCAACCAATCACCTGGACTTAGAATCGATCCAGGCCTTCAATAACAACATGAAGACATTCCCTGGTCAGATTTTGATGGCATCGCATGACCACGAATTCATTCGCACAACATGTAACCGTGTAATTGAATTAACGCCAAACGGCATAGTGGATAAATTAATGGATTTTGAAGACTATTTGGCTGACGAAAGCATTAAAGCACTTCGCGAGTCGAAATACCAATAGCAACCAGACACATTATTATATTGCAAAAAGCTAGTTCCATTGTGGGGCTAGCTTTTTTTTATCACTCCACATAACCTTAAATTAATATCTTAACATAAAACCCATATTCTAATCACTTAATGATCATTTTCAATTAAACTTAAGCTAAGCCCTACACTCTACATTTGCCGCCATAATAATTTAACCGAATTCAATAATGAAAAACTTAAAATGGTTGGCAGTGTTAGCTATAACACTCCTTAGCGTATCTACAATGGCACAAAATGGATATATCCATGGCCGTGTAACCGACTCAAACAACTATCCTCTTCCTGGTGCTGCGGTATATATTCAGGAGAACCTAGAAAATGGATCGATCACCGATGTGGACGGTTTCTATCGACTTAAAAACTTAGCAGATGGAAGTTATACTGTTCAAGTAAATTACATTGGTTTTGAGAAAGCCGAATTCACCGCAACTATTACGAATGGCAAAGGCGCAGAAGTTAATTTTATACTTAAAGAAGGAATAGAATTACAAGAAATTAAAATTAATGGACAGCTACAAGGACAAACAAAAGCCCTCAACCAACAAAAAAACAGCATTAATATCACAAACATTATAGCAGCCGATCAGGTGGAACGTTTTCCTGATTCTAACATTGGAGATGCCCTAAAACGCATTCCTGGCATTAATGTGCAGTACGATCAAGGTGAAGCACGTTTTGGTAATATACGTGGTACCAGTCCTGATTTAAGCTCGGTTACTATTAATGGTGAACGTATACCATCAGCAGAAGCGGAAACACGTTCTGTTCAGCTCGACCTTATTCCGGCAGACATGGTACAATCCATTGAGGTTAGCAAAGTAGTAACAGCCGATATGGAAGGTGATGCCATCGGTGGATCGGTTAATTTAGTAACTCGATCAAAACCAACGGCACGTCGTATAACCGGAACTATTGGAAGTGGCTACAATTTCTTGTCTGAAAAACCCATGGCGATTGGTTCTATCGTATACGGCGATCGTTTCTTTAAGGATAAATTAGGCATGGTTGTCTCTGGCTCGTACCACAATCATAAATTAGGGTCCGACAATATCGAAGCCGAATGGGATGACGATGGCACCATGAAAGATTTCCAAATACGCACATATGAGTTACAGCGCGAACGCCAAAGTTATTCTGCCTCATTTGACCTTAAAGTTAACGAAAACCACACCTTCGATCTTAAGGGAATATATAATCGAAGAAAAGACTGGGAAAACCGTTATCGACTACGTTACACAGACATTGAACAAGATGACGAAGGAAATTGGACAAGTGAAATTCGTCGCCAAACCAAATCAGGCACTTCAGATAATAAACATGCTCGCCTTGAGGATCAAACAACCATGAATCTATCCTTGGGTGGAGAGCATCACTTTGGTAAATTAACTGCCAACTGGAAAGCTGCCTATTCCAAAGCCAAAGAAGAACGTCCGAACGAACGGTATATAAGTATGCGTTACAAAGATGTTAGCATTGATCCTGTTTTATCCAACACAGAAAAACCAAACGTAATCGTTAATACAAGCGAAGCTAAAGACTTAAACAGTTCATGGGGTTTTAAAGAACTTACTGAGGAGTTTCAATACACAGATGACATTGATAGGAACTTCAAATTGAATTTTGAATTACCTACTACCACGACCGCTATTCTCAAATTTGGTTTTAAATATAAAAGCAAAGAGAAGAAGCGCGAAAATGAATTTTACGAATACGAACCTGTTGATGAGGATGCTTTTATTGCGAGCGCAACATCAAACTCAAACATGATAAACAAATCAAAAAGCAATTTTAGAGCTGGCGATTACACGGCTGGTCACTTTGTAAAACCGGAGTACGTAGGAGATCTTAACCTGAATAGTTCCGATTTTGATGGCGAAGCCAATATCGAAGAAACGGCAGGAAACTTCAATGCCAAAGAAGATGTGTACGCAGCATACGTACGCTGGGATCAAAGCATTGGTGCTAGATTAAAAGCCGTTGCTGGTATTCGCTATGAGATGACCAAGGTTGACTACTCAGGTTTTGTTTTTGATCCTGATGCAGAAGAAGATGAAAATCAGCTAGAACCTACAGGGAAACAAACGAGTGATTACGCGAACATCTTACCAAGCATCTTGTTAAAATACGACATTTCGGAAGATACCAAACTTAAGGTAGCCTGGACGAACACAATGGCTCGACCTCGTTATTTCGATCTCGTTCCATACGTTATAAAAAACCGTGAAGATGGAGAATTAGAGCGTGGTAATTCTAACTTAAGTGCCACCACATCTATGAACTTTGACCTTATGGTAGAACACTATTTTCAATCCATCGGTTTAGTTTCAGGAGGATTATATTACAAAGGCATTGGCGATTACATTGCTAAGCAACGCACCCACGAAACCATTGACGGAGTAGACTGGATAGTATACGAACCCATTAACGTAGGAGATGCAGATCTGTTCGGATTTGAAGCAGCTTTCCAACGTCAGTTTAATTTCCTACCTGGTTTTCTTAAAAACATTGGCCTATATGCTAACTACAGTTACAATTATAGCAAGGTGAGTAATGTGAAGTTAGAAGATAGAGAAGACGAGGATATTAGTCTTACCGGAACACCTGAACACACTCTAAATGCTTCTTTGTTTTACGAGAGCAAAAAACTTACACTTAGAGCATCTTTAAATTATGCCAGCGCCTTTCTTGACGAATATGGTAGCGAGGCATTCGAAGATCGATACTACGATAAAGCCACTCATCTCGACCTTAGCGGATCGTACGACATAACAAAAAACCTTAAACTATTTGCCGAAGTAAACAATGTATTGGATCAGCCTTTACGTTATTACCAAGGAGAATCGAAATATACCATGCAGGAAGAATACTATGGCGTACGTATGCAAGGTGGAATACGCTTTAACTTTTAATCATGAAACAGACAATACTATTATTTAGCCTACTAATACTTGCAACAACTGCGTGTCGACATAAAAACGACACGCAATCTAAAGCTGCAATAACCATCAAGATGGATGGTGAATTAGAGGCCATTGAAGACTCTGTCAAAAAAGGGAATGCCTTAGCTCTTCAGTCACAGTTTAAACGGGTAGTCTACCCCAAAGGACAGACTCAAGCCGTTAATCAAGGAATTGGAATTGATGCAGCCGATGATCCTGCCATCTGGTATAACAATGATAAACCAGAAGAATCACGAATAATCGGAACCGATAAACAAGCCGGACTTGGGCTGTATAACTTAAGCGGTGAACTGGTGCACTTCACTCCTGCCGGAAGAGTTAACAATGTAGATTTGCGCTATGACTTTCCTATTGGAGATAGAAAGCTTGCAATAGCAGCCGCCACCGAACGTAATTTAAATGCAATTATGCTCTTTGAAGTGAATGCAGATAGCTTACGTCTCTTGAGCGAGCCTACACAATTGGACTCTACTTTAATAGATGACGCCTATGGTTGTTGCATGTATTACAGCAAAATAAAAGATGCCTATTATGCTTTTGTTTGCGGTAAAAACGGAACACTTCAACAATGGCGGTTAATTGAAGACAAGGGGCAGGTAAAGCTTGAATTAATGCGCAACATCCAGTTCTCATCGCAATGCGAAGGAATGGTTGCTGACGATGAAGAAGGTATATTATATGTGGCCGAAGAAGGCAAAGCAATTTGGAAGATGAGCGCAGAAGAAGATGCTTCGGATGATAAAACAATGCTCAATTACAGCGATAGTTTAAATGTACATATTGCTTACGATCTTGAAGGATTGGACATCTTTTATTCAGGCAACAACAAAGGGTATTTAATCGCCTCTGTTCAAGGCAATTTTTCCTATGCTATTTTTGAGAAGCAAGGTAACAACAAATACCTTGGCAACTTTGTGATTAAAAGTGGTGCAACAATTGATGGCGCAGAAGAAACCGACGGTCTTGCTGTATGCAACCTTAATTTAGGAAGTCAATTCCCCAATGGCTTGCTAGTTGTTCAGGATGGTTTTAATACCGAAAATGGGAAAGATCAACCACAGAATTTCAAACTAGTTGATTGGGCTGAAATAGCAAAACAATACGATACGGAACTATGTATAGCTCCTGAATATAAATGGTGGAAACAATAAGCTCATAATCTTTTTAAATAGGCCATCCTGACAATGTCAAGATGGCCTATTGTTTCATTCAACCAGTTCCATTTCGCGCTTTATATCAAACAACTCAGATTTAAGCTTGTCCATTCTAAGTGCTTCCACCTTTACTTGTTTCATATGTCTAAAATTTGCTTTCAATTGCCATATGGAACTCGCCAATTTGGTCATCCTCGTGTGTGAGAACTTTTCTCATGGCTCGTTTCATGTGCCCATAATTCATTGGAAGATAAACCGAAGGAAGATACATATTGCCTGTCAATCGTTTAATAACGGAAGATAGACTATAGAACTTTTTTCTCGCATTTATTTTACCAATTATATAAAGAAAAAGGCTTGTGATTAATTTATAATAACCATTACTATCGCACTGCCTTCATAGGAATTGGAATCTTAAAAACAAAAGCATGACGGGATATCCCAACAGCCTCATTACGAGAAATAGCTGGATGTTGGTAGCGATAACTTAGAAAACCAAAGAAGGCAAAAGTGATTTCTCCACTTAAGCGCACATCAGTAGCAAAATATTCATTTTTGGTGAATACTTTATAATATTGTTGTGTTGAAATCCCTATGGAAATACCAGGCACATAGCCAACATTATAAGACAATGAGGCCACCAATGAGGATTTAAATTCATAACTCCATGAAAAGCCCCCAGCCAATGTAAAGATTTGCCAAAATTCACTTTCAATGCCATTTTCTTTCCTCCAAAAAAAAGCTGGACCGAGCACAATTGTATTGGATGAACCTGAGTAGGCATAATCAGCTTCCGCTCCTACCCAAAAGTTATTAGTTTTCTCAAACTGAGCAAACGACATGTAAAAGAAACATTGAAAAAGCAGCATCAAACCTAGTCTCATCATATCTATTTTAGTCTCACTTACAGCTATACGAAAAGAACCCTCAAATTAATTCTGACCTTTAAAATTACTATACCAATAAACAAAAAGCAAGCTCTAAAGAAATAGCTATTTCAACTTCGGAATAAACGATCAATGGCTAACTAATTTTATTCTACTCTGAAAAAGCTTAGCCTTTAGCACAAAACCATCTCCTACCACATTAATAATAAGCCATGTAAATAACCATATAGATTTAATCTATACCTGAATAAATTTTATCTATTTGACTGATATCACTAAGGATGCTAGTTTTGCTTTCAGAAATAATCGAAAAGAATTTAATAATTATAAAAACTTAGAATTATGTCACAAATTGGAAAACAGATTGTAGATTTTAAAGTAGAAGCATACGCTAATGATGATTTTAAAACAGTAAGTAAAGAAGATGTTTTGGGCAAATGGTCCGTATTTTTCTTTTATCCTGCCGACTTTACTTTTGTATGTCCTACCGAATTAGAAGATTTAGCAAACAACTACGACGAATTTAAGGCTACTGGTGCTGAAATTTACTCTGTATCTACCGATACACATTTTGTACACAAAGCATGGCACGATACTTCAGATACGATCAAGAAGATTAAGTATCCAATGCTAGCAGATCCAACAGGTGTGCTTTCTCGCGGATTTGAAGTAATGATTGAAGAAGTTGGCTTAGCAGAACGCGGCACATTCATTGTTAATCCTAAGGGCGAAATAGTATCGTACGAAGTGGTAGCAGGTAATGTAGGTAGAAATGCCGATGAGTTGCTACGTAAATTGAAAGCATTACAATTTGTTGATGAGCATCCTGCAGAGGTTTGCCCAGCCAAATGGAAAGAAGGCAACGAAACTTTAAAGCCAAACATTGATTTAGTTGGTAAAATTTAAACGGCAATAGTTTTTACTTCGGGCTGGTACAAATACAGCCCGAAGTAATCCTAAAACCTCAGACCGGCCAACTTAAAACTTTTTCGCCGTAGGCGATAAGAAATTGTAGCTATCCCCTACGCAAACACAAAACATTCCGCGTAGCGGATAAGTCAGATGTTTGAACTTTTCACCTAACACCTAAAACCCAACACCTATTACCTATTACCTAAGACCTAGTCTCTAAATTTTAAAACTTCCAGAACATGTTAGAACAAGCTATAAAAACACAGGTAAGCGATTTATTTAAGAATCTAAAACACAATTACATCTTTGACATTGAGGTAGCTGCTGAGCATCCTCAAAAGAAGGAGCTTATTGACCTGCTTAATGAAGTGGCAGCATGCTCTGAGAAAGTTACAACCCGAATAAGTGAAGGTGATGGTCTTCAGTTTACTATTCTTAAAGATGAGAAAAATAGTAAGGTCATATTTAAGGCAGTACCTACTGGGCATGAGTTTACAACACTGCTTTTAGCCATTCTTAATCAAGATGGAATAGGCAAAAACTTACCCGACGAACTGTTTACCCAGCGCATTCAGAACTTGAAGGGTAGCATTGAACTGAAGAGTTATATATCATTAACATGTACGAATTGCCCTGATGTGGTTCAGGCTTTAAACATCATGGCCTTTCTTAACCCCAATATCTCGCACGAAATAATTGACGGTGGCATTAATAAAGAAGAAGTGGAGCGTTTAAATATACAGGCGGTGCCAAGTGTATTTGCCAATGGAAAACAACTGCATGTAGGCCGCTCATCATTGGGTGAATTATTAGGCAAATTGGAAGAACAAGTAGGTTCAGAATTTAAACCTACAACAGAAACCAAAAAAGAATACGACGTGGTAGTTGTAGGTGGAGGCCCGGCTGGTGTTTCAGCAGCCGTATATTCGGCACGAAAAGGTTTTTCGGTGGCCGTTGTAGCCGATAAAGTTGGCGGACAGGTGACCGAAACCGTATCGATTGAAAACATGATTTCAGTGCCTCAAACCACGGGATCGGAACTAACAGGCAACCTGATCAAACACCTACAGGACTACCCTATCGACATACTGGATAACCGCATGGTTGAAAATGTTGAATTACACGATGGACATAAACACGTTAAGACATCATTGGGTGAAAACCTTATTACACCTGCCCTAATAATAGCGACAGGCGCAAGTTGGCGTAAACTGGGTGTTCCGGGCGAAAATGAATACATCGGTTCAGGCGTAGCGTTTTGTACCCACTGTGATGGCCCGTTTTACAAAGGCAAAAAAGTAGTTGTGGTAGGTGGAGGCAACTCAGGACTGGAAGCAGCTATTGATTTATCCTCCATTGCATCGGAAGTAACCGTTCTTGAATTTCTGGATACATTAAAAGGCGACAAGGTGCTTCAGGATAAACTTAAGGGACTTTCGAATGTTAAAATTATTACCAATGCCCAGACCTTAAATGTAGAAGGTGATGGAAACAAGGTAACGGGTTTAGAATTTAAACACCGCGAATCGGGACAAAAAGAGCTGATTGAAACAGATGGTGTATTTGTACAAATAGGCTTAAAAGCCAACAGCCAAGCCTTTGGCGAACTGGTGAACACCAACCGCATGGGTGAAATAGAAATTGATGCCCATTGCAGAACGGCACAAGCCGGGGTATATGCAGCAGGTGATGTATCCATAGTACCTTACAAACAAATTGTAATAGCCATGGGCGAAGGATCAAAAGCAGCCCTATCCGCCTTCGAAGATCAAATTAAAGGATTGCAGTTGGCCAATTAATTAAAGTATTACACCATGTTTGATTGCCCAGTATAGATTGGGCAAGAATAAAATTTAAAAACGGTTCTCGTTAAGCAAGTTGCATAGCGAGAACCGTTTCATTTTTTACCAACCCGTAAACAAATGCTAAAACAGGACTTTATTTAGCCCAAAGTTTATTCCTCTATTCGCTTGGGGTATTTTTATTTCAATTGACATATTTATTAAGACCAAGCCGGTATACTCCTATTATTATTCACAACTAATAAGTTTTGCATAATTAATTTATGTTAGTTAGTTTTAAGCAACCAATGCTTATAAGGTATTTACATAAATTATGAAGAAATCATTGAGTACAATTATTAATCCATTAGATGAGTTTTTTACTAACTGAACATAAAAAGTGTGCAATACAAGCCCATATGCTCAGTATTGTGTAAGTTTAGCTAGGATAAAAAGAAATAAAAACAATAGTTTTATGCAGACGTTGGCGGGCATTGAAGTGCAGTTTATAACTTAATACTATATCAAGAAACTATGATACCATTTGATAATAAACATGTTTGGAAATTCCTATTAGCAATCGTTTTGGGATTCATCATTATGGTGGTAATTGTTATCTACTTTAATAACAATGAACGGACATCGAATCAAATCGAGATTTCACCTAGCACTGTGAAAACCTCAATAGTTGAAAAAACTTATGACAAGGAAGGAGTTATAAAACTGATTAAAAATGTACTAAAATGGGCAAATTCAGAAAATGCAATTGATTTACTTCCCACAACTGCAGCAGAAGAAGATACTATTTACAATGGTTTTGACTTGGTAAAACTTAATAAGAACCTTAAATACTTAGAATCCACTAACCTATTTTCAATAGAGTTTATAGAAAATTATAATCAATTAATATTAACGCTTGACAAAAAATTAAAAGCTAATGAGTTTTATGGACCATGGTATATTGGTGATGCTCAACCATTTTATTTTGCTCATCACTTAGACCCATGGACTCATAGTCAAGAAATTCCACATGACCCTTCAGTTGTTTGGGATCTAGTTGAAGTCAAGCATCTGCAAGACGAAACATACCAATGGGTTTGGGGTGGTTTGACCTCGGAACATCACCCAGACTGGAAAGATTTTAGTTATAAATTCAAAGTAACAATGGAGAATTCTATTCTTAAAA
This sequence comes from Carboxylicivirga fragile, assembly GCF_050589805.1. Lineage (NCBI taxonomy): Bacteria > Pseudomonadati > Bacteroidota > Bacteroidia > Marinilabiliales > Marinilabiliaceae > Carboxylicivirga > Carboxylicivirga fragile. The sequence goes on from NZ_JBNGOY010000012.1 coordinate 76,975, forward strand.
TTTCATACCTAGAAGGTTTCGACAATGTACAAGTTATAAAAGAATAACGACCCGCCAACAAACCGTAATAGAGCATAAAGGGTGCAGTGCATCTTGGTCGATTCGTAGCTTCGGCAAACACCGCCAAATCTTTGATTTGGCTTTAAAAATGAAAAGATAAAAACAAATACAACGCTTTGGCTCCGCTCATTTGGGAAAGTTCGTAAGGTTAAATCGCAATACGCTTCATCTAGCTAACGTTGTGGCTAATTCCCCCTATTAACCTGTAGTATTGATTTAAACAAGGTAATCAACACTTTTGAAGGTTTATGGATTGCTTAAGCTAACTTATAACTGGCTAGCAGGAATTAGCTGAAAAATGATAATTGCGAGTAAATAATAAGCAGCTGAATATTAGGAACTAACTTTGCGTTAGTCAGAATTGTAAATTAAACAAATTATGAAAAAAGTATTGATTATTCTTACTGTATTAATTCTAGCATCATGTAATGCTTATAAAGATATCCCTGTGACTAACTTAGATGTTGGTATGACTATCGAACAGGTACAGGCAATTGTGAAAAAACCACTTGTTCAAGTTTCCATGTCTCAGGATGAAAAGGGAGAAAAGAAAATATTTCAGGTGCAAAAAAGAATTGTTAGAGGTGGTATTGCAAGGCAACAAAGATATAATCTGTACTTTCTTAATAATAAGCTTGTAAAATATGAAAAAGACTCAGAGAGATTTTCATTTTAAATTAACTATTTAAATCTAGATCAGTTTAATATAGAATTTATGGAAATTATAATAGGAATGGCAAGTATTGTACTCGGTATTGTAATAGCCATAATCCCATACGTAAGACGAAAATACTTTCTTCGTCCCGACCTGACAATCGAAATTGTTAGTGACGGCGGATTAAGTTCTCCTCTTGGATTAAGCGCTAAAAATGAAGTGAATGAAGAAGGCTACATTGACGGAAACACAGCAATTAGAGTATTTGAATTGATTTGGCAATTTAGAGTGCGAATTACTAACAATTCTGACCTGATTGCTTTTTATCCGAAATTAGAATTTAATCCAAATGGACCGAGATTCACTTTGATTGACAAACTTAATAGCCTCGAACCAATTGAACCAGCAGAAACTATTGAATTGAAAGTTGAATATAGAAAGTACGAAGAAAAGACAGGAAAAGAAAGAACCAATGTTGGTAAAGAAATGCCTTCTGAATTTAACGACCTCGGACTTTTACTTTGTTACCAAAGCCCAAGGAAAAGCACCTTTTATACTCTATATGATTATAATGGAGATGGAAATAAGAATAACTTCATAAATAAACGTCCGAAAGAATATAAAAAGAACTAGCCACACGCTAGTATAAAGCATATGGCGTTTGTGACTTTTGGAAGTTGGGTGAGGTATTTGAACACCGCCAAATCCTTGATTTGGCCTTAGCAATGAAAAGTTAAAACAAATACGCCGCTTTGGCTCTGTAAAAAACAGCAGATGACAGAAAGATATGATTTAACCAAAAAGTGTAACAAATGCGGAAATATTGTTACCATATCACTTACGAAGATTCAGGCTGCATTTGACACATATGATACAAATAAATTCTGTGAAGAGAACTGTGATAATTGCGGGGTAAATCATTGGAAAGAAATAAGTATTACTACACCCAAGTTTGATATAGAATTGCTTGATATTTGGGGCAATACCTTAGATTTTCAATTTTGGGAACAAGACGAGGATTTAATGTTTTCATCATTTGGTGAAATAGATATAATACTTTCAGCAGTAAACAAAGATGAGTATTTACCTGAAAAAATGGGAATACTTATAAATACTTTGTTTGTGATTTTATATGATGCAAAGCAAAATAACTTTGTGGACTTAGAACATAAGGTATTTAAATATTTACAAGAAAACCACCATATGATTAACAAGTATCAAAATCATGTCGATGATTACTTAAAAGAAAAAGTTTTGCCTATTATCAATTATTAGAGGCTCAAATTTATGGAATAATGTTAGTACTTCACGGCTACTTTATTTATCAAGCAATGCAAACTCAATAAGCCGCCATATTAAGAAAAACGTAGAACTGTAGATATGCACAGCAGCAAACAAATGTGTTTACTGTAATTTCAAACTTGCAATTAGCTGTGTAAGAATGTTTGGAAGCGAAACAAATCTGCAAAAAACCTAAGCAGGATGCGGGAAGCTTTTTCAAAACTGCACAAGCGTGAACAAAACTAAAAGAAGGCGAAACAAATCTGCAATGGCATGTTTCAGAGTGTTTGACTCAATGCAAAGGTGTAATATTCAAAATCGGACTGCACAGGGCTAAATCAAAACTGCAAAAGGCTTAGCGAAAATGCGAGAAGCCATTTCAAAACTACATAAGCTTCAGCGGGGCTGAAACATGCCGTTTCAAATTCACCTTAGATTGCTAAAGCGTGTTTTTAGCAAATTACAAACCTGCATTTTTCCCAAACAGTTTGTTTAAGCTAAATGCAGGTTTGTAATTTATATTATCGGACAGATCTGACCGCAATAAACTTCTCCTTTGGCGCTTCGCCCAAACCCGATCCCGATTATAGTTTTGTAAGTTTTGAATTCTTCAAAACAACAAAAACTTATTTCGGGACAAAAAAAGTCAAGGCTGCATCTGCTTCACTCAATAAACTACGGCTGTTTGACTGAAATCGTTTAAACTCACTACGCTCAAACAAAAACGATTTTTAACAGTCAAATCAACCTTGTTTATTGGTTCATCAGCTGAGGCCATTAAACCACAGTTCATTCAAGCATTAACTATTTTTTATTAAAGACAAACGTGGCATTCGTCTAATTAAAATGTTATTGCCCGCTAACCAATACTTCAATGTTTTGATAAGCCTTTATCATTTCAGCCTCATTACTTACCATTATATGCCCAAACATACGTTTATACAACTCTTCAAGTGCACCAATTAAAACAGGCGCATATTTGGACGCACTTATAATGACTTTCGTATCAGTCTGATTATCGATATATTCACCAATGGCATTTTTATAATTATCATTGGCCTCTTTTATTAAGAGTATCCATCGTTTTAGGCCATTACCATTGAAGGCTGCGGCATTAATACCATTCAATTCTTCAAGCATCGTGTCAACTGCTGCTGTTTCTTCGGTCTGCGAAATACGAGTCACACCCGTATATTTCTTTTTAATATTAAAAAGATCGTTCATGTATACCAATTGATCTTTAGTATACGGAAAGTTCATTTCAGCCTTAATATGAGTTAGGAAACCCATAATTATTCGGTCACGTTTTTTATCAAGCATCAGTTTCTCGGCAGCTGAGGCAGAAGGTTTCTTCTGACCTTCTGTAAATTTTCCCAATATCCCTGTAACATTAGCAATGTCATCTACCAATACGGTAAAAGGACTGCAAATACGGATACTTTCTTCGGCTATCCAATGTAATTGATTGAGCCGCACGCGAGGAAGCTTTATTAATTCCATAATTTAAAGTTTAAAAATTTACTACACATAAGTTATAAAGTAATGTTTTAAAGTTCAAGTATTGAATAAACCTAATTAGAGATTCAACACACAACTAAACACCAACTTAAACTTACCCACATCGTTAAAACACGCACAATACCTCAAACAGACACAGGCTTTCTTCTGTTAATTAGAATTATTATAAATTACATCTTTTTAAAGTTCATTGCCCAAATGCGGAACAATTTGTGGTTCTATTTTTTTTAAAACTGTTTAAAGCAAACTCCACGCCTTGCACAAAAGAGACTCTCACCTCTGAATTATTTTGAGTACATTAGTACGGGTGCTCAAGCTGCCCACACACAAAGAATATTTTGCACATAAGTGTTTCAATGGTCTTCAAACCTTATTGCTCACATCAAATTTGGGTAATAAATTAAAAGACAGGAGCACTGTAAGCCCTTAGCTAGCGTAAACTAAAGCTTAGCAAATAGTATAAATAAGATTCGATATTCACTAATAAAACAATAGACATGAATTACATTAAACTCATTCTTCTTTTAATTTCTATTGCTATGGCATCGTGTAATACTAAGGAGAAAAGTTCAGGTTCAACTCAAGACAAAACAGTAGTTCAAGCTAATGATCAAATAGAGTTTATACGAGAAAAATATGCTTTAATTGAACGTAAAATGGCCTCCCAAACCTATTCGCTTATCGAGTTGGTTAATGAAAGCGATGCAGGTGTCATCACTTATAAACGAGCAATGGATGGCGAAAATATAATGTACGCCTTTAGCTCCGACTGCGATGATCACGGATGCAGTCAATCCTCCTATTACTTCTGGGACAATAAACTGATATTTAAGTTTGATCAAAGCTCTTCCTGGGTGGGTCAGTCCGATAAAATTTCAGAAAAAAGAACCTATTATTTAAACGAAACTGAGATTTTATGTCTTCAAAGAACCAAGACAGGATCAGGCGGGTACGATGCCGTTAATCACTTATTAAGCAAAGTTCCACATGACACACTAAAGAGCAACAGCGTTTTTGATCGCTCGTCTATTAAAGCCATTTTAGAGTTTACCAATGATGAGTTTAAAGAGTTAGCAATAGTTAAGAAAGTTGAAGATGCCGGATATCCCATGTTTAATGTTACGTTTTACTTTATCGATCGTAACGAGACTGAAACAATATATCTTAGTAGTGAAGGTATAACATCTAGTCATCCACTATCGGCGCTAATTGGAAAAACGGTTATGGTGACCTACTTAAAAAAAGAGCTTACTAATATGAAGCGGTTATACGGAGCTACAGATGAAGTTGGAGAGATTAATCCGGAATGGAAACGATTAAAAGGCATTGTTCAAAAAATAGAAGGCGGAAGCGTGGGTGATCTTCCCGATCAAGTGACCATTGAAGCGAAAGATGGCTCTAAAATCGTATTTGATTATTACATTGATGCTGATATGATGGCCTATAGCAACAAGCCGGTAACCGTGTATTACACCACTAGTGAAACAAAAGATCTTAGCTCGCTTAAGCTCATGGAAGAAATGTCTGCCACAGATTCTGAGGTGGATACAAATATGGAAACTTCCGAGTATGTAAGAAATTGGATTTATGCCGAAAATGACAAATTCATAATTAAAGTTGATCGATTCGAAGACCGCACCTTACGTTATACATCGTGGAATAAACCAAAAGAGATAAGCGACAGTCCCGATTTGATTCTTACTGGTGGCGAAGTTGTGCAACAAGGCACGGGTGGTGGTTATCATTATATTTTCAAGAATAATGATTGGACGTATACGGTGATGGATGTTTGGATGGCGGAGCAAGACGAGGACATGGGTATTTTTCTATACCTAAGCAATAATGGCGAAAAGAAACTGCATACAAAACTGAACAATCTAAAAATTAAAGATTCGGATGTGCAGCAAAGCAGTGAAGAAACGACTAAGACAAAAAGCCACTACATCTGTTACAAAGAGGACACTGATGCAAACACATATATTTGGATCAGGTTTTCAAACGGAAAAGCCAAAGAGATTAAATATAAGGGAATGGCATCGACAATGGAACTTGTATTTGTCAAAAAATCGGAGAATTTAAATCCAGATGGATCCTATCCAGTATATGCCGATTATTATAACGAAATTGTTGATGGCAAAGTAAACGGAGTATACAAATTGACCCACTCAGGTAATTATGACTACGCCGAATACATAAGAGCCAATGACTCGAAGACCTTTAATTTCACAATCGATCACAATGCTAATCCATATGGCTCTAGCCCTTGTTTTTAAATGGGTACTATAATCGTATAACATCAGCGTAAACAGAAGTAAAAGCAAACAAAAGTAAGCAGTGGTTGTTACTCTTGACAGCTACTTTGCTTTGATAGAACTTTTTATATTTTCACCAATCAAGATGCACAAATAGCTCTTTTTAAAAATGAATGTATACGGCTTGCTAATTTAAGACAGTCAAAGGTGACGCATTTAATCCCCCACGCAACTAAGCAAGCACTTTAACATAGATAAAAGATATGATCGATATTAAGCACAGAAAGGCATTTATGAATAAGTTATTGTTTTTATCTATTGTTTTAGTTTGCATTGCATCTTGCTCCTCACCACGTAAAAAGCATGACGATTCGAGCAAGCCTAGTTTAAATTTAGGGTGTATCCATCCAAAAGATTCCGTTTCAAGAAAAGGTCGATTAGAGAACGGTATACGCAGTCAAGTGAAATTTGTAGGGGAATCGGAAGCATTCAGTTCCATTACTGATAAAATGTCAACGTATAAGATCCCGGCATTATCGCTTGCGCTAATAAAACAAGGTAAGATAGAATGGGCAGACATTTATCAAAATGAGAATTTCCCAGAAGAACAGAAACTGGATTGCACGAGCCTTTTCCAGGCGGCATCCTTGTCTAAACCTGTAACGTTTCTAGCAGCTGTTCGTATGCATTCTGCTGGTGAAATAGAGTTGGATAAAAACATTCAAAGTTACCTGAAGCATTTTGTATTACCCCAAGGTAAACAAACGGAAGCAAATCCAGTTACCTTTCGCAATATCTTCTCCCATACATCAGGTATCAGTCCTGGTGGATACGAAGGATATGCCAGAGATCTCCCTATACCTTCTGATCTAGATATTTTAAGAGGCAGCCCAGGCGTTAATTCCCCTGCGATAGAAGTTATCACAGCACCCAATGAAACATTGGCTTATGCAGGTGGGGCCTATACTCTAGCTGAACTAGCCCTCCAAGACATTTACGGTGATTCGTTTGAGAATATAATGAATCGCTGGATACTCGACCCACTTAGAATGACTAACTCTGATTTCAGTCAACCACTGCCCACTTCGAAAATCGAGCGAGTAGCTAAGGCTTACACCCAATCCGGTGAAGTGTTAAATGGGGGTTGGCGAAACTACCCTGAACAAGCGGCAGCAGGACTGTGGAGCAATTCCATCGATATGGCTAAATTTCTAATTGAAATTTACAAAGCTTATCAGGGCAAAAGCACTTTGTTTTCCCAATCTGAAATTCAATCGTTGATTAGTCATGAGCGTGACGGCCTAGCCTATGGATTTATCGTAGGAAGGCAAGACAGTAGCCTTACCATTACGCACTATGGTGGCAATACAGGTTATCGTACAGGTATGACAATAGATCTTACAACAGGAAATGGTTTGGTCTATTTAACCAATTCAGATAATGGTGGCAGCCTAGGAAATGAGCTTTTCTTATCGGCCTCGCAGGTATACGGATGGCAACACTTTAAGCAAACTGATGTGCACCGTAATGAAGTAAGTTCTGAAGTTTTGAAGGGATTGTCAGGTGAATATAAGTGGAATAAACAAATAGATCTTTCCATCAAATATGATGAAAACAATGCTCAGATTTCACTATTTTTTCCGAATGGAGATGCATATGAACTTACTCCAATTCGTGGTGATGAACTTAACTTTATTCACCCAAGCACAGGTATTAGAGTTACGTTTTTATCTACGGATGATTTCAAGTCTTTCTCCCTCTATGGGCAAACTGCTGTTAAATTATGATGCAACACGACAATTGGTAGAGCTGCCTACCTCGCCAGAAAAGGCTAGCAAGAGAGGATTCACTACTTAATCGGTTCATAATTTATGCTCTACCCAGCGATTTTAACATTAACAAATGTTGGTATAAGGCCCCAACAAAAGTACGGTTGACATGGTAGGGAAGGTTGTGTTTCTTTATGGTATTCTGAACAATAACGGCCATATCTTTATAGTGAATGTGGCTTATGTAAGGAAAAAGGTGATGAACAACCTGATAATTTAATCCACCTATTAACCATGAAAAGATCCTACTTTTAGGTGCAAAATCACAAGTAGTATGAAGTTGGTGCACTGCCCAATTATTATTCAGCTCATTATTATTGTCTGGCAAAGGGTAATTGGAAGTAGGCACAACATGAGCTGATTGAAATATGATGCTCAAAATAAAGCCACTGGTAAAATGCATAAGAAAGAAGCCCAATAGCACCCAATACCAGGCAACAGGAAGTAAAATTAATGGTAAAACCAAAAATATAGAATAGTAGATTATTTTTGAAGCAAGTAGTTTTAAGAATAATGTTCTATAGTTTCCAGTATTGTTTAAGACGGCGCCATTTTTTTTATATTTTCTCAATCGCTTAAAGTCATTTACCGTTACCCACGAAAAGGTCATAAGGCCATATAAGAACCACGCATAGATGTATTGGTACTTATGCACTTTCTTAAGTGGCTTGTGCGGTGAAAAACGTAAAACGCCACCATGTGCAATGTCTTCATCGTGTCCTTCTACATTAGTATAGCCGTGATGCAGCGTATTGTGCTGATACTTCCAATTAGCAGGAAATCCACCCAGTAAATAAAGACTATTTCCAAAAAAGTAGTTTATCCAGCGGTGTTTCGAAAAAGAACTATGGTTGGCGTCGTGCATGGTTACTAAACCCAAACCTGACATTCCTAAACCCATAATCACCCAGCAAATTAGTATTGGGATAATTGAACTTATGAGACCTGTTAGCATTAAAGCATAGGGAGTAAAGTAAACTAAAACCATAAGTAAAGTTTTAATTAAAATCTCCGAATTACCATGCTTCTCAATTTCCTTGCTTTCAAAGTATCGTCGCACAGATTGGCGAAGTTCCTTCACAAACTCTTGATTATCCTTCTTATATTTTATCGTCTCCATGTTCTCGCAATTTTTCCGATTGCTGCGAAGTTAAGGCAGTCAATAATGTTTTAAAAACAGAAGGGATTAATGTTAAGGATTTTGGGGTTAAAATTCAATATGAAAGGTATACAACACAAATACATTGCGAGTGTCATTCGCCCCTAGACCTTTACAGTAGCTCTTTAACAGCCATTAGGTATTGACGAGATACCGGAATAGTTTCTTTGGTTTTATCAAGGCTTAACCAATAACTGTTGAAATTTTTATTGAGCTTGTCAATATATTGTATGTTAACTAAGCTAGTGCGATGCGTACGAATAAAATTATTGAATTCAACGAGTTGATGTTCGATATTTCTCAAGGTGCTTCTTAGCATTTTCTTTTTAACAAGGCCTTGCTCGTGATAACCGACTTCAACATAATTATCAGCTGATTTTAAATATACAATCTCAGAAACCTGTATTCTAAAGTTATCCGATTCATTCTCCGAAATAATCTCAATGTGTTTATTGATATAACTTTCCGAAAACTGCTTTAACTTATCCTGCATTGATCGCGTTTCAAGTAAAAGCTCCCTAATACGAAGCTGATCTACACTAAGTCGGTATCTTAGAAACAAGGTAACTGGTAAGCTAAAGCAAATAATAACCACTTTTACTACCGTATTAAAGGTCATGCTATTTTGCCCAACATAACGTATGTAAAAAACAAAAGCCAGACTTGAAGCCACAATCTGAAAAAGGAAATATAGAGGCACCCATATGGAATTACTAAGATTTTCTTTCTCTGCTTTTACAAGGATCTGGTGAAATAGTATTTGTGAAACTATTAGAACTAGAAGAATAATCATTCCAAACCCAGCGATAAACAGCATATTGTTTTCAAATTCAAACTTATCCACCGTAAAAGGTTGGAAGAAAAGTATAAAAAGAAATATAGAGATAGCTATTCCAAGGTAGGTTCGGAAATTCTTTTTTGTCAGGTATATATATTGATCTACTTTAGTTGTTGTTGCCAAGAGCTTACCATTTATCAAGGTCAATCTTTGTTCGTAGAAAGTTAATTATAAGTAGTCCAACATAGAATTGTCTTGTAACAATCACTGCCCTGTACGAAGAACATCCTTTAATTAATAACACAAAGTTTCAATTGACTGAGTTTATTAACTGCCTTAAAATAGGCCTTCGAATGATTAAACATTACGATTTACACGGTCTTTTAAAAGGCTTATAATCAAAGGTACGTTTAATAAATTTGGAGTCAAAATATTGTTATTCTATTCCTATACAATCAAGATAAGAGAAGCTTATAAGTACAAGATAATTAAATCATACATTTAACAAACAACCACAGGCCATCAAAGCAAGTCCTCCATCATCATTGAGAATTTGCTTTGATGGAGCGCAGGGTTTATAACAAATTGTGATAGCTATGGATGAAGAATCGAAAGTAGCATTGTCTATCTTTGATTATCAAATTAAAGAACTGTAGTTGGATAATTATAGTTTTATTTTTGGTGTCATTAAACATCCAAGCCCTTGTTTCGTTTTATAGGTCAAACAAAAAATAGAATGGACACAGGAAAAATGATAGCTGATCAGTTTAAAGCGCTTCAACAACATATTTGCTCTGAATTAAATAAAGCCGACGGGCAAGCTGAATTTAAAATGAATGCCTGGACAAAAGATATTGGACAAGGCGTTTCAGGTGTAATGCAAGGTGGCAAATACATTGAAAAAGCCGCCGTTAACTTTTCGCATGTGGGAGGTACTTACTCGGAGCAAATGGCAAAGTTGCTTGGCGAAGAAGCTAGCACATATACAGCGACAGGCGTTTCCTCCATTCTGCACCCTGTAAATGTGCATGTACCCATCATTCACATGAATGTGCGCTATTTTGAGTTAGACAATGGCACCAGATGGTTTGGTGGCGGCATAGATTTAACGCCGCACTACATTGTAAAAGAAGATGCACGTTGGTTTCACGAAGAGCTTAAGGCCGTGTGCGATTCGGCTCACCCAGAATTTTATGATCGCTTTAAACCTTGGGCCGACGATTACTTCTTTTTACCTCACAGAAATGAAACACGTGGTGTAGGCGGTATCTTCTTCGATCGCCTTAAACCTGGTGAGGAACTTGGTGAAAGAGAGCTTCTGGAATTCTGTATTCAATTGGGACGCCTTTATCCTCAGGTTTATGCTGCTCTTATCCTTCGTCATGGCGACAAAGCAGTTAATGAAGCTCAAAAAGCCTGGCAAGGACTGCGCCGTGGCCGCTATGTTGAATTTAATCTGGTACACGATAGAGGCACCAAATTCGGGCTCGTATCCGGTGGAAATACCGAATCTATATTGCTAAGCATGCCACCTATTGCCAATTGGGAATACATGCACGAACCAGAAGCCGGAAGCGAGGAAGCTAAAACACTGGAATTATTAAAGAAAGGCATTGATTGGTTGAATGTGTAGTTGTAATTACTTTTATGGAGAAGGTTCCCAGTGCTATACAAATATTTAAGCTTACCTCATAACAGTAATTACTGAGTAAACGAGCTAAAGTTGATAATAATCCATAAAGTGGTGATTAATAATAAATTCTTAATCACCGTATTCCTTATAAACTGAAGACCAAACCAACATGAAAGGTGAGACCACTTTTTTTAAGGTCATCTTCGCTCTCGTTGTCGATATATTTATTTGATTTATATTTAACAAGAGGTTCGAGAAATAGCCGATTAGTTAAACTAATATCATAGCCTATACCCAAGCCCCATCCAACAACCTTATGAAGGTCATTAAACTCTGCTTTAAATGCGGGATCACCTAGAATTATTTCTGTTTGGTACCAATGATCAGATTTACCAAAATTTCCTTGTGCTTGAATAAAAGCTTGATTAAAATAAAATCTTAACAATGGAGAAAAAATATAATCAATATTTTTCAAATGAGTTGCTCCCTTATAATTAGTTTTATCCATGTCATATGTCAACTCTGCACCAATCACTATATCTTTTGTCAGATAATATCCCAAAAGACCAGACACAGAGATGTTTGAATTTTTCGTATCTGTTAATTCACTATCAATGCTCTTCTCACGATCAAATGACATACCCAATGAACCTCCAGTAAGAAACTTATAATCTTGACCAATAACATTGGGGTTAATAAATAAAAAGAATAACAAGGTTAATACTAACAACTTTCTCATGTTTCTATATTTAAATCGAATTACTATTTACTATCTCTCATTCCACTGCAATGCACCATACTCATAATAAATTTCACATACCTCCTAGTTACAAGCATAGTAAATATCTACTTTTCCAATAGTAATTTCGTCCAAAGCTAACTAACATAAGTGTGAAAACAAAAAGTAATACTATTAATAATTACAAATATAAAGCATATCGCATTTATCAATGCAAGTGTTTATTTTTCTCAACAACTAAGACATATAAGTTTAATCATAAAAAGAGGATGATCACATATGATCACCCTCTTGCAATAGTTAATTTGGTTGATTTATGATAGATGAAATCCTATAAAACAATCAGCTTTTGTGTTAGTGTTTCCATTACTGTTTTTACTTCAATTATATAAACACCACTCTCCAACGAAGGCATGTTAATTTCAAGCACATGGGCTGAAGTTGTTACTTGCTTCATCACTTTGCCATTGGTTGAAATAATACTTACCTGGGTATCATCATACGCTTGAGGCAGCAACACGGTGAATTTACCATTGTTTGGATTAGGATATATACTGAAGATGGCGTCATCATCTACTTCTTCCAAATCAGTTGGAGTAGCTGTTAAAACTTTAAGCACATCACTCAGAGCACTTTTATTACCAGCTGCATCCAATGCACTCACCTGTAAATCGTATTCAGTATTAAAATTCAATCCACTTAGTTCATAGCTTAATTCAGAAGCTGAAACAGTTGCTACCAGCTTATTATCACAAGTAATTTCATAAGCAATTACTCCCACGTTATCGCTAGAAGCTATCCACGATAGCATAAAACCTTCAGAAGTAATGTTTGAAGCATATAAGCCCGATGGAATACTTGGGGCTATTGACTCGCTTTTAACAACAAGTACATAATCCTCTGTTTCACCTATCCCTGCATTTGTTGTACACGGACTAGGATCAACTGAATAGGCCAAACGTACGCGCATAATGGTACCACCTTGCTTTGCTGTCATTGGCACCTCAAATGCACCAGCAAACACATCCTGAGTAACATACTGATGGCCATCGTACAAAATTTCTTCGCCCAAATCACTAAAATCACCATCCTGATTCCAATCAACCCATGCTTTTATGGTATTGTAAGTCCAGCTATTTGATGTTGTAACCGAAATTGAGTATTCACTTCCGTTTTTCACCTCAGTTGATAAGGATCTAAAGTCATTGTAACCATCCGTTCCAAAGTCACTTGTATTATCAATATCGCCAAGATTTACATTGGTGATATACACATCATTCCTATCGTTTGAAGGGATACAGTAAACACCATCAGTACCACCACCTTTTGCTACTTCAATATAACCCAATTTAGTGTCTGAACCGGAGGCATTAGTAACCTTCAGTGTTACTAGGAAGATTCCATCTTCACGATAAATAACCGATGGATTTTGAGCAGTACTTGTTGATGGTTCACCTCCTTCAAAGGTCCATTCCCTACTGATAGGTTCATTCTCGGATAGGTCTTCAAAATTAATGGTCTCACCACGAATGATATTATTGAAATCGCTACTAAACTTAGCTACAGGCGCTGGAACAGCAGGTGCATGATTTACTATAACCACACTATAATCTTCTACCTCACCCATGTACGAATCTAATCCACATGGAGGCATTGGGTCGTCCATAAAAGTATTTGAATGCGACAATCTTACACGCATGCGTGTTCCACCCTCCAAAGCACTTTCAGGGATGGATATGCTACCATTCACTTCATACTCCTCTGAAGTTACTACACTATAAACTTCTTCGTTGGCATCGTCAAAATCACCATCCTGATTAAAATCGAACCACACAGCAACCGCTTTTTCGTACCAAGTGTCGCACTCCATTACAAAGTCGTAAGATTCCCCTTTTTGCAACTCCGTGCAAACCGTGGCGCTATTATCCTGATAGCCTTGATTGGTAAAACCATAACTTGAATGATCAATGTTAGCAATCTTAAAACGGCTAATAAAAGTATAATCTTCCTGAACCGTAGCTTCACAATAAGTTTGATCGCTCACTGCATAAATAGTGATATAATCGCTTTTGGTTTCAACATCCTGGCTTCCATCCTTACCTGTAACACTTAGGCTCACCTCATAGGTTCCGGGCGTATTATATACAACAAGCGGGTTGGCATCAGTACTTGTTGCTGGTGTAGCACCTGGCATGTTCCAGGTAAATGTTTCGCTGTAACCGGTTGATTTATTTTCGAAGGCAACTTCAGCTCCGGCTACCGTGGCCTGCGTATTCGATTTAAAATCGGCATTCACTTCATCAACAATGCTTTTATTACGCAAGGGCCCGCTTATAACAAAATCGGCAGAATTGTTGCTGTAATTTTTTAAATAAGCCACCGTATAATCCAAGTTATTAACCGTTCCATTTTCACGAACATTGGAGAGCAACTCTTCCACATTGGCAGCTAATTCCTTATCGGTGCCTGTAGTTGGCATGGTTCCTTCTAATCTGAATCTTCCATTAAGGCTTTCTGCATCAATTGAGGCCGTGGCTTCAACACCACCGGCATTCATCCATTCATTTAAGATAGCCTCAGGATTACCTACATGTAATTCTCTATCGCTCATCCAAGAGGTACTCGGTTCCCAATAAGTAATGGTTTCATCAGCAATACTATTTAAGAAAGCCTGAAAATCAGCATTAGCCGATGAACTTGATTTAAGTGGATCAATAAGGGCATCAAAACCACTAATGTTATCAGCACGCGCCAAGCTAATTAGTTCATGTAATTGATTGTAATTGTTCATATACATCGAATACCAGAATGCATTTCCATAACGGTAATGTATAAAATCACCATCGTCGTACGAAGCATTTAATAAGGTACTCAAGGAAGGAAAACTACCTACTTCATTCTTAATGCGTGAACCACTTTGAGCCAATAATTTTATACCGTCGGTATCAGTACTTCCTGCAAATAACTCAGCTCCACCCTCTTCAAACCATACCAATCGATTGTTGTCGTAGAACGGATTATCGCCCCAATAACCAGGTATCCAATAGCGACCTTGTAAATAATGCACATATTCGTGGCGGAACAACGATTCCAAAGAAAGACCATATTCACGATCGAAGGTATAGAAAGTAGATGATCGTTCGATGTACATCCCCCCGTTATTAGTGGTTATTCCATACAAAAATGGCGCATAATCCACGTACTGATCGTTGTTTCCAAAGACAATAAGATTTAGTACATCATTAACATCACCATCCACAGGCACGTCGGTTTGAGCAATCTTAAAAAACTGCGCCTGCACTTGTTTTACAGCATGATACAAGTTTTGTGCTTTATCAGCATCCATGGGCGACTTAAATACCAATTTACCATCGTCGAACTTATAACGGTTTGGAAACAAATAGTCTTCCAACTCTTCTACCAAGGCTTCGCGGGTCATGCATAAACCACTTTCGACACAATCGCCATATTTATTAATGGCCAAAACAGCATTGACCCATTGAATTGATAAACGCTCATATTTTTGAGCAACGGCTATAATATGATCCTCAATAATTGGCCACTCGTTTGGTACGTGAGCCATACGTGTTAATTCGGTCACCGCATTCTTTACGATAAAAGCCAAATCTTCATTGGCCAATAATTCGTCATCGAGCGCCACCTTTGCCAAGGCATCGCTTAGCGCTTGATTGTTGGGTAATATCGACCAAAAGTCATCATCGCCACCTGTTTCCGAACCAGTACCTCTGAACAACAAAAAGAAACCTTGATTGTATGCTTTTCCGTATTCTCTGAGCAATTGCGAATCGTTAATACTCTTCCACGATTGGGTGGTACTTAGGTTATTAAAAACACCTGTTACCACATCAAGTGCCATTTGTTGGTGACGTAAACCGTCGTTATCTAAACATACCAAGTACTCATAGAGCACATTGTAAGCTTCTTCATTTTGATCAAAAAGGTGAATGTTTCTCGATAACTCTTCGCATGCCGCATTAAAGTCTTGCTCATGATAAGAATTTAAGGAAACATCATCAGAATGAAAGAACTCCATAAATCGAGCCACGTGCATATATACCAAATAACCGTATAGACCACTTGAGTAGGTGCCATCGTAGGCAGATGCAGCATCCTTAGCCTGACGAAATACCGTGGTCATGTTACTTTCGCTAAAAATGCGACGTGTATCGCTACTGGAGTAGGCAAACAGTGGACGCCCAATACATTCGTAATCGGTGGTTGTTTCCAAAAAGTTAACCAAATCCCAAACACCCATGCTAGCAATGTCAGAGGTAGAATAGCTACACGCAGCTTTAGTTGCTTTTAAGCCACCAACTGCTTCGAACGACTTGTAACGGATACGAGGATCCATTGGTTCAATTCCTGACTTTTTGCTGCTTGATTTTAATTTACTTTTTTGATGATGGTGGTGTGACCTTGAACACTCCATTCCATGATCTTCGCATGGTGATATGGGACGCTGTTGTGCGTTAGCACATATGGCCATAACTAAAAACATGCTCACAAATAAGGGTTTCATGAGTATGTGTAGATACTGATATAGTAATTTTGATTTCATTTTGTAGGTTTTTAATTCAAGATATTCGCAGTTGATTTAAGAATACTAGCACAAACAACACTCACAAAAGTGTGTTTGCGCTAGTTTCAGATTGCTAGAAATGAGAACTTTTAAAAGCTAAGCTCACCCAGCTATAGATTAAGATAGAAGCAGGTGTTTCATGACGTTGAATAATTTTGCTTGTTATCTGGGTGGCTTAGCTTTTAGCTTATTTATTTTTTAATAACTGATTTAACTGTGCTGAATTGCTCATTGGCAACCTTTACAAAGTACATGCCTTTGGCATATTCTGAAAAGTCAAGTTGTATTGGACTTGATCCTGAATGTACATCTCGTTTAAGGGTATTTACTGTTCGCCCGGTTATATCAACAACTGTAATGATAAATTCTGTAGTTTGCCCTACACTTAATTCCACATTTAGAAGGTTGGTAGTAGGATTTGGGTAAAGCTTCAACTCAACACCATCTTTTTCAATAACAGGACTTGATGTGGCCACATAAGTTACATTCAATAAATAATCTTCAACCTCACCTGTTACATCTGATCCACAAGGTGTAGGGGTTTTCTCTGACCATTGATTACGAACGCGTAATACAAATTCGCCTGATGTTCCGGTAGGAATATCAATGGTAGCTCTGCCCTTTGTACTGCTTACCAAATCAAATTCAATGCGTTCATTTTCATCAAAGCTTGTACTATTATCCCAATCGATCCAACCACAAATAATATCATCGTAAGCGTTGGCTATTTCAACTGTAATAGATAGTTCATTACTTACGATTGAAATATCTTTATACTTAAAATCGGAATATAAGCTACTGCCTGAATTGTATGATAAACCATTGATCATTACATTATCGATGTAATCTCCACCCAGGTTATCAGCGCTTTGACCTTGGCAGTGACCTAAATCAACCGAAGTAGTTGAAATAAGGTTAATTAAATAATCCTCAACTTCACCATACACATCGCTTCCGCAGGCCACTGGCGTTGAATTTCCGTACTGATTACGAATACGAAGCACGTAGTAACCTTCAGCTCCCGATGGTGGTGTAACAGTTGTATTCGTACCTATATAACCATAATCAGTATTGTACTCAGTATAGGCAGGGAAAATTATCTGCTCGTTATCTTCAAACACATCATTGCGATTCCAATCAACCCATCCAAATGGCATATCACCATCGTATAAATTAGCAATATCAAATGCCACACCAAAATCATCACCCACGGGTAATTCAATGGCTGACGAAAGGTATGATGAATAGGCTGACCATTCATTTTCGTGTGAGAAATCGCCAATTTGCACCCATACAATATTATCTCCTCCGGTTCCTTCCAGTGCTTCTGCTGCACACAGACCAGTGCCATACTCAACCACAACACATGCCTCAATAACTTGAGTTGATGTACCGTTGTTATTGGTTAAACTAAGCTCAACAGCATAAACACCTGGATTTTCATAAACTACAGTTGGGGTTTCCAATGATGAGGATGAGATGTCTGCACCATAAAATTTCCAACTGTAAGAATTAACATCTCCCATAAAATCGGCGGTAATTTGAATACTTTCACCCGTTTTACCATTGCCCGAAGCACCTAGTATAATTGGAGGATCATTGGGGTCAGCACTAAGATTGAAGGTTACATTAAAATCGTCAGCAAGCTGTGTGATATTCAACATAGCAAAACCCGAAGGCGAACCATCTCTTAAGTTAGTACTTGGTGTAGTGGCGTCTGTTAAAACAGTTATATTATTTGAACCCGGGAAAGGATCACTGGCCGATCCGTAACCATTTGAATACAAATCCCAATTTCCATCGGCCTCAACAATTTGCACCAAAGGATCGTCGCGGTAAGAGTTATCACCCAACTCATTCACGTGTTCTACTACTAATCCTTCGCCTGGCACATACCAGTCATAGGCATCCTGACGGCGATTGGAAACTAAAAAGTATTCATTTGGATCATCTGTTGAGTAGCGAAATACATTATTTGTAGTAGCACCACCATAATTATGGTACTTGTCTACCGAGATAAGTCCGTTAGCTCCGTTTAATTCAACAGCTGTGGCCCAGCCTAATTTTACTTTACTCCAGGCGCAAAAGTGAGTTGGACAGTAACCACTGCCTCCCCATGATCCGCCAGCCATCATTCCCCAGCCGCCAATTCCTGCGGACGCACCAGAGTAGTCGTACAAATCTGGTAAACCTAAAGCATGACCAAATTCGTGGGCATACAAACCAATGGTTGCAATGTTGCCATCCTGCAATTCAGGCTGAACATTGTAAACATCAAATTCAACTCCATCATGAGTTAAACCTAAGCCCCACCACATATGAGCCCAAATGTATTCGTTATTGTCACCCCAAGCAGCACCTTCTCCGGCATGTATAACCATTACCATGTCAACTTTGCCACTATTCTGATTATCAAAAAGGCTCCAATCTACGTTCTCATTAGCCTCAATGTAGTTAATAGCACGTCGTGTCATGTCCTTTACTCTCGACTGACTGTCGGAGTTTGAATTGGCATAATACGCTACATTGTTTTGGTCGGTAACCCAATCAAAGATTGTAGCCTTAATAGTAAATGTACCTTGTGAGTTTTCGTAGTAATACTGGTTGAATGAACCCATTTGTGTATCTTCCATATCGTGGAAGAACTTGTCAAAATCAGCGATGGTTTTTGTTCCTGCAAAGTCGGCAAAATCAACACGTACCACAGGCACTTCCCACACACCCGAATAATCAGCATTGGTAGCTTTTAATGATTGCTCAGCTCTTTTGAACTTCTGCTTTAATTGCTCATTAAATTTAGTTCGGCGTTCAATCACCGTTTGCATTACAGCTTTTGATGGTTTAAGGTTTTTAACCGTTCCTGATTTCAAGTTAACCTCTCCATAAACTTGATCACTAGCAGTTAAGTTACCCTTAGCATCAAGCGTTGCAATTGTCCACCAGCCTTCTTCGTTTTGCTCAATTGTATAACCGTCAAGGCTTGTGACACTGGCAAAGAATTCATCGCCCTGTAGAATGGCTTCTATTTTTGTGCCATCGGGTTGTTCAAGGGTTAACTGGCGTTTAATGGGCCCGGCCAACGAAGACACAGACACCAATACTAGTGCCACCAATAGCCAAAACTTAGCTAATAAAAATTTAGATTTTTCCATAATAATAAAGTTGTTGCGTAAAAATTTATTCATTCATGATTCTTTATCTGTTGCTTATTAATGCAACTCGATTACAGTTTCTATAAAGCATCTTGAATTATTGCTAAATACTATTTAGCTCCGTTGCTCATTAAAAAAATGTACTTTGAGTGGCGATTAATAATTCGATCTTTGTTTTCCTGAGGGCAATAGTAATTGTAATTCACTATTCTGCCTTAAAAAACACCTTAACCAATACTTTTGCAACCTTAATTAAACCTTAATGAAAACTACAAGCGCCTATAATAGAGTAGTTTTAGAGTAAACTTATTATTGTAGAATGTGCATGAAATAACTTGACATTTTGAAGAAAAATGCAAACCAAATGAAAATAGCATGAGCTAACTCCAAGGTATTAGCAATGTATATAAAGCTATCTTTGTCCAGAAATGAGCGAATTTTGTACTAGGAACCGACCAAGATTTATACAAATATTAAAATAACAAAGCCCCCAACAATATAAATTGCTAAGGCTAAGAGAATTTTACGCGTAACTCACCTTAATCACGACTTAAATGCGCCAGAACTAACTTTATTTCACCGTAGCTAACTTTACGACCCAAGGCTTGTTTTATTTCGTTGGAATAGGTCGATTCATATTTTTCGCAATATTGAGTAATCAACTTGAGTGCTTTTTTATCAACCAATTCACTAATCTCAATTTCGCCAAGTTGCACATAGTGTGCCAAGTGGCTTTCTATTGTGGAAGATTTTAAACTACGCTCTTCAGCAATATCTTTGATTGATTTCCCATCCTTATAGAGCGTATAGCTAATCTCTTTGGTGGGGATTTTAGTGGATTTGGCTTCCTTAGTCTTTCCACTAATCCGCTTGTATTCTTTTTTGGCTCTTTTCTGCGACGATTCAAAAACAGGCATATCTTTTAAGCTGGCCTTGTTTATTTCGGTTTTCTCAATGGCCGACTTTAATAATAACTCACTCTTAAAAATATGTTGCAATTGGCGGGCAAACAATCGATCCACATCGTCCAGCTCATTCAGATATTTTTTTATGCGTTTTTCAGAGCTGAGCTCAAGCACATGCGCTTTCACATTTCCCGATAACTTTTCCAATCGTGGTTTAAAATATTCGCGGGCATCGCCTATGCGTTTAAGCAGGTGTTCCAACATATCTGGCTTGTTCTCAAATACAATCTTTCGTATCTGTGCCATAAACTGATTAGCCACTGTACGTAATGGCAAAAACTCTTCCAACAAAGCCTTGGCCCAGCTTTGATACTGCTGTTTCACCGAGCGTTTTTCATCCTTATCGTACGATGCCACATGATAGGCCAAACCACTATTTAACCAGGCAAAATCAAAGGCATTTAAGGCCACTTCCGACACGTATTGAATGGTTGCTCCTTCAAGATCTTTCTCTAATTCGGCTAATTCTTCAGCTTGATTAGTATAATCGGTAACATCCGTATCGCAGGCAAGCCCTTGTGTTGGCACAGGAGCCGTTAATGTAAGTCCATCCAAACTGGTTAAACGCGACAAAGCCACATAAATTTGCCCCGGTGCAAAAGCCTTTGAAACATCAATGGTGGCTGTTTTAAAGGTTAAACCTTGGCTTTTATGAACCGTAATGGCCCAGGCCAATTTAATAGGGTAATGAGTATACGTTCCAATCGTTTTCTCTTCAATCTCACCGCTTTCCTTATTAAGTGTGAAACGTTTATTTTCCCATCCGTAAGGTTCAACCGTGGTTGATGGCGATCCATCATCAAAACTTACTTTTATATAATCATCGCTCAAGGCCGATACTGTTCCTAGCTTTCCATTAAAATAGAGCAAATCGCCCGAGTAATCATTCTTCACAAACATCACCTGCGCGCCTTTCTTCAGCTTCAAGCGCTCTTCAACGGGGTAGTTGTATTCGTTAAAATCACCTTGTACTTCTGCATGAAAAGTAAATATCTCACCAGGTAATTCAGCCAAGGATCGTCGATTTAGTTCATCGGCTTTGGCATTGTGGGTAGTTAAAAAGATGGAGCCCTTTTGTTTGCTATGGTCGAAATTGGGTTTGTAACATTTATTTAGTAACTCAACATCCTTGGCATTCACCTTATTATCTCTAAAATTATTTAGAAGACTCACAAAATCGCTATCACTCTGACGGTATATTTTACTTAATTCGAGTTGTATAGGAGCCTGCTGTTTTAATGCATTGGCATGAAAGAAATAGAAACCCTTATAAAAGGGTGATAAGTAATTCCACTCATTATCCTTAACGACTGGAGGTAATTGTAACAAATCGCCAATAAACAGTACCTGAACACCGCCAAAAGCCATATCGCGCTGCCTACGAACGGATCTTAATATGGTGTCGATCGCATCCAGCAAATCGGCACGTAACATACTTACCTCATCAATAATCAAAAGCTCCAACTCCTTTAGCATGTTGCGCTTTACCTGATGCAATTTACTTTGTGCCATCAAGCTTTTGGGCGTATTAATCTGTACCGACGAACCGCTTGGAAGCAGCGCATTGTTATCCGGCACAAAAGCCCCGTATGGCAACTGAAACAAAGAATGTAAGGTCACACCCCCAGCATTAATGGCAGCAATACCTGTAGGCGCAGCAACAATTGTGTTTTTATGGGTGTTGGCAGTAATTTCGTGCAGCAAGGTGGTTTTACCCGTACCCGCTTTACCCGTTAAAAACAGGCATCGATTGGTATTGTTAACGTAGCGTTTTGTCAGTTCAGCTATGGGGTTGTGTTCGCTTGTCATCTATTTGAATTAAGATATATCAAAGGTCTACAATTCCATCGAAATGAAAAAGCTTTTACAAATTATTCCAATCTCAGTAGGGGTTTTCTTACTTTAGATATACCTTTATAGGTGAGATAGCAAGCTATTAGAATGCTACCTAACCTGGTTCAATATGAATAATAAGATTTTTAAAATAGTTCTGGTATTAATAGTGACATCCACTAGTCTCATAGCACAAGAAATTAATGGCTTAGTAATTGATTCGGAAAGCGAATTACCTTTAGCTTATGTTAACGTTGGAGTCATTAACACTCCAAAAGGAACAATTTCAAATGATCATGGAGAATACACTTTGAATTGTAAAAACTTACCAGCCGACTGTAAAGTTCAAATTTCAATGATCGGTTATGAATCACAAACCTTTGGCATTAATGATTTAAAGAATAAAACAATAAGTCTAACTAGAAAACCAATTGCACTGAATGAGATAACCATTAAATGGAAAGAAATAATAAAGGAAGTTGGCACTTCAAAAACGTCAAAAACGGCAGGCGTTTGCGGTTGGGGTGGGACAGATTTTGGTAAAGGTCATGAGATTGGATTATTAGTTAATTTAGGAGATGAGCTTGTTAAAGTGAAGGATTTTAACCTAAGAATTCGAAAGCACTCTTTTGATACGATTGTTTTTAGGTTACACATTCGTCAATTAGAAAATGGATTGCCGACTTATGAGTTATTAAGTGAAAGTATTTATTTACCAATTACTAAACCTAAAGGTTGGCAAAAGTTTGATTTATCTGCTTATAATATCTTATTAAAAGGGAAAGTCGCAGTATCAATTGAATGGATTAAAATATCAAAAGTGATGGAAAAAAATCTAATAAAGATGAATGGATCAAAAGTAGCGACTCCTAATGTTCTGTTTGACATGAACGGCAAAAAAGGGACTTTATATACTAGAAGAGGCAGTGCGGCAAAATGGCGGGTACAAGAAAAGAGTAGTCCTGGATTTTACATTACGATCAAAGAATAAATTAGTACATCAAAACAAAATGAAGAATAATTACCAGCAATTATTAACCCAAATTGAAAATAAGGAAAAAATAACCTTTGGCCTGCTCCTCGATAAAAAAGGATCGGCTCCGCAAGTGCCTGGTGCCTCTGCTCTATTTAATCAACAAGGTCTATTGCATGGTACATTGGGCGGTGGTATTCTCGAAATGAAAGCCGAAGAGCTCGCGGTATCGCATTGGCCTGCAAAAGACAATCAGCTTTGTGAAGTTGATTACACATCGGATATTGGAGAAGACACAGGTGCGATATGTGGAGGAATAGCAACTTTCTTATTGGATTTTAATCCTGAGGCTAGTCTATCTACTTTTAAAGCCATGCACAGTGATTTAAAGCTTAATAAAAGTGGCTACCTGCTAAGTCGAATAAATAAAAACAATCCTAATAAAATTAATAGAAGCTGGGTCACAAATCCTATCCTCGAAGATGAAGTCAACGAAGCTATTGCTACCTTAAAAGATAATGAGACAAGTGCTTTGATTAATAAGAATGATGACTTGATCTTTATCGAATACCTCTCTCCAGCCCCACAATTACTTATTGTTGGAGCCGGACATATAGGACAAGCACTATGTCATCAGGGTGCTCTATTAAACTTTAATGTGAGCGTAGTTGATAATCGGCCAAAGTATGCCAAGCAATCCCTGGTGCCCGATGCTGATCTCTTGATTATTGAACCCAATTTGAAAGATGGTATTCAGCAACTCAACATCGACACTAACACCTATGTGGTGATTGTTACTCAAGGTCATAAAAGCGATTGCGAAGCTTTACAATGTGTTATTAAATCAAAGGCGACGTACATAGGCATGATCGGTAGTAAACGAAAAATTCAGCAGGTCAAAGGCGATTTTATCAAACGATCAATATGCTCCGAAGAGGAATTTAATCAGATATATGCACCTATCGGTCTTAACATAGGTTCAAAAACGGTACAGGAAATAGCCATTAGTATTGCAGCAGAACTAATAGCGGAACGAAACAGAAAAAAGAATGTGAGATTTATAGATATTAGAAATTAGATACATTAACTACCAATTCAAAATCAAGTCACTACAAAACGCAACAATGAATATAGCATGTATCATATTGGCAGCAGGCAAAAGCAGCAGAATGAAGCAGCAAAAAATGCTACTTCCCTTTAGTGGATGCTCCGTCATTGAAAATGTATGCAAAGCCTCAATTTTCTCTGAGGTAAAACTTACCATTGTTGTTAGTGGAAGCAATGGAACACAAATACAACAAGCTATCAAAGATTTACCAATTCAAATAGTTCATAACGCTGAATTTGAAAAAGGTATGTTATCATCGGTTCAGGCCGGTGTTGAAGAAGCCAAAGAATACGATGCTTTTTTTATTCTTCCCGGAGATCAACCATTTATTACAAGTCCAATATTCGATCAATTAATAAGTACCTATCAAAGTTCAGATAAAGGCCTAATAGTTCCAACCTTTAAGGGTAAAAAAGGACATCCCGTATTGATTAATTCAAGCTATGCTGAGCAAATCATGCACCTAGATCACAACATTGGTTTACGTCAGCTTTTTCATGAAAACCAAACCGATATTCAATTACTTGAATTGGATTCCGATGAGATTCTTATCGATATAGATCATCCCGAAGATTATACTGAAGCACTCAAACGATTTAATAATGAAACATGAATTGACTCAAGTAGCAAGCTTATTCATATGTCTGTGCCTGAGTACAATTATTTCGGCACAAGATAAAGCTAACGAGTGTCCTGCAATACTGGATTCTATTTTTGGAAGGCCCTGCATAAAAATAGGCATTCCCCATCATGGTGGTTTCACGGCATCTAACTTGGGTAAAGCAATTATGGAAATAGAGCATCTCAAAAGTGACAGTAGCTTCCATGTGCATTATAAAGATGCCATTGATCGACGACAATTAGACTTCATTATTGATGAAAAAGAATACCAAAAATTAAAATCGATATTTATTAAGCTGTTAGCTATTCACCAAGCAAATAAGTCCTTGTCGGGCGATTGTTATATCATCGATAAAAACTACATTTTAAAGACAAAAAATGAAGTGTTAATTATCAAACCTGATAAAAACTCGCAAGATTTCGATTGCCTCGATGAGTGGATATACGCCATAGAATTAAAGAATTGATTATATTTAGAAAATAGTAAGACTGCTGAATCAAAAAATAAACGCCATGGAAAAAATCGCATTTACACTTAATAATAAACCCATCGAAATAGAGGTGGATGCCAACGACATCCTACTCACGGTACTTCGAAGCAAACTGGGATTTACCGGAACAAAATATGGCTGTGGAATTGGCTACTGTGGTGCTTGTACCATTTTAGTTAATGGCGAAGCCATGCGTTCATGCACCATGGCTGTTAGCGAAATTGCAGGACAGCAAGTAACCACCATAGAAGGTTTAGCCATTGGTGATGATCTGCACCCAGTGCAACAATCGTTTGTGATGAACGATGCGCAACAGTGCGGATTTTGCACCCCGGGCATGATAATGAATGCTGTAGGTTTATTAAATGATAATCCAAACCCTTCGCGCGAAGAGATTGTTAAAGGCATGAATGATAATCTTTGCCGTTGCGGATCCTATAATCGAATTGCAGATGCCGTTGAATCAGCTGCCAAATCAATGAATGGAGGAACCAAATAATGAAAGCAGAAGAAATTAATAAACTCTATTTTGGCGATGTTGATAAGCCAGTTCGTACGCTCGACCGTCGCGATTTCATAAAAAAGTTGGGTGGCGGTTTAATCATTGTGTTCTCCCTAAGTTCGCTGGCTTTCAAATCCAGCAAAGAGGATGATCACGATAAACGTAGTGATGATGCCAGCGATTTAAATGCTTATTTACGCATTAGAGAAGATGGTAAAGTAGATTGTTTGACCGGTAAAATTGAAATGGGTCAGGGTATTATAACTTCCTTGGCTCAAGTTTTATCTGAAGAGCTCGAAATACCGCTTGAAGATATTAATATGGTAATGGGCGATACTGATCTTTGCCCATACGATGCTGGAACATGGGGTTCCTTAACCACACGTTTCTTCGATCCGCTATTAAGAGCCGCGGCTGCGGAGGCTAAAGTTGAATTAATACTATTAGCAGCTAAAGAGCTAAAGGTAGATGCTGATAAACTTCAAACGAAAGATGGCTTCGTTGTTGTAAAATCAGACTCAAAAAAACGCATAAGTTACTCCGATCTTACCAAGGGCAAGAAAATAGTTAAAACGGTGAGCACAGCTCCTGTCCTCAAAAAACCTTCAGAATTTCGAACCATCGGAAAACCTATTATCTCTACTGATGCCATCAACAAGGTGACTGGCAAAGCTAAATATTCGGCCGACATACAGTTGCCAGGCATGCTATATGCCAGTATTAAAAGACCGCCAGCCCATGGTGCCACTATAAAAACGATTAATACAATACGGGCTAATGAATATGAAGGAGCAACCGTTATTCACGAGGGTGAGTTAGTAGCCGTTCTGCATGAGAATCCACTTATTGCCGAAGAGGCTGCCGTTAAAATAAAAGCCGAGTACGATATTCCTGAATCTAAGGCCGATGATAAGACGATTTTTGAGCATGTGCTTAAAACAGCAGGTTTCTGGAAGAATACAGAAGAAAAAGGTGATGCTGATAAGGCCTTTGAGTCGGCTCAGTTTAAATTCGATCGCTCCTATTACGATGGCTATAAAGCCCATGCGTCCATCGAAACACATACGGCCACGGCTACTTTTGAAGGCGATAAATTAGTAATGTGGGTATCTACCCAAACACCTTTTGGTACGCGTAAAGATGTGGCTGAAACATTGAAAATGCCCATTGAGAAAGTGCACATCAAACAAATATTTATTGGTGGCGGTTTTGGTGGGAAGATTTATAATCAGCAAGCCATTGAATGTGCTCAGCTAGCCAAGTTATCGGGCAAACCAGTTCAAGTTGCCTGGACGCGTCGCGAAGAATTTATGTATGACATGTTCAGGCCAGCAGCGGTTATGAAGATAAAGTCGGGCGTGAACAAAGAAGGCAAAATAAGCGCCTGGAACTATAGTATTTATGGCGCTGGCCCAAGAGGTACTCAGGATTTTTACAATGTAGCCGATCTTAAAACCGGTATTTGGGGCAACCCTGATCATCCCTTTGGAACAGGAGCATGGCGCGCCCCTGGAAACAACTCTACTACTTTTGCACGTGAATCGCACATCGACATTATGGCCAATGAAATTGGTATGGATCCCGTTGAGTTCCGCTTAAAAAACATCGTAGACGATCAAATAAAAGCAGCGGTTAATCTGGCTTGCAAAACGTTTGGATACAAATCGGCTAAAACTGGTAAAAACAGGGGTTGTGGTATGGCCATTGGTCTAGATGCCGGAACTATTGTGGTGCTTATCGCCGAAGTTGAAGTCAATCCAAGTAATGGTAAAGTAACTCCACTACGAATGGTGTGCGCTCAAGACATGGGGCAGGTGGTAAATCCACATGGTGCCACTGTGCAAACCGAAGGCGGATTAACCATGGGATTAGGCTATGCCTTATGGGAGGATATTGAGTTTAATTGGGGCGAAGTGAAAACACGTAATTTCGACACCTATGAGATAACCAAGTTTACAACCACCCCTCCTATCGAATGTGTCTTTACCGACGATATGGAAACGCCTCCGCAAGGAGGTGGCGAACCTGCTATTATTACCGTAGGTGGTGCCATTGCCAATGCCGTATTTCACGCTTCAGGTGCTCGAGTTAATCAAATGCCAATCACGCCAGAGCGTATATTGAATAGTTTGGAATAAATAATTGTATAATATATCCATCAAAACTCTGCCTGACTTTCGGGCAGAGTTTTTTGTTTACAAATCATTAATAGGCTAACAATTGATTAGAATAATACAAAAAATTTAACACTTCAAGTTGTTGCATAATATAAGCATCCGTTAGTTTTAATTGACTATTAATGTATTTCTCTTGTCTCTTATTAAGTAGGAACACCGAACTTTCGCCATATTTAAACTTCTCACTTTCCCCATCCAATAGCTGTCTGTACATTACTACATTCTGGTTCTGAATATCAATCTGCCTCTTCAATAGGAGCTGCTGCTCCCAGCTGGCATCGGTTTTATTTAGTAATTCATTACGTTTACGTTCCACATCCAGTTCCATATCCTGAATCTTCAATTTGCCCATATTAACATCCGCTCGCTCTTTTCGGAAGGTTAGAGGCATTGAAAATTCAAAACCCAATTTATAATCAGATGCCGAAAAACTATGAATATTATAACTATCTGATGTTTTCAGAAGCGGATTATACTTAAGTTTCAATTTAGGTTTAAACTTCTCACGTTTTAAGCGCTGATCAATCTCAGCCATTGAAAGTTTATTAATGGCGGCCAATATTTTCGGATGGCTTTCAATATACTCAACATCATAAACGGCAATATTCTCAAAAAAAGGAGTTTTAAAATACTCGGGTATGGCGTCATCCTGAAGACTAATAGGCATATTCTCAAACCAGAGATAGTTTTCAATTATTTGTCGTGCCTTCACCAGGTACATTTCATTTTTAAGGTAATAATTATCTGCCTCCTGATAAGCGATTGAAGCTTCCAGCGTATCCATAGACGTCTTCTCACCATTTAGGAATGCCTGTCTGGTATTGTCAAAGTATGTTTTAGCAATAGCCTTATTTTCTTCAAGTACCTCCAATGAAAAATAGTACTTCTGCCATGTCAAATAAGCACTTACGGCAGCATACATCAATTCATTCAATAATACCTGTTGTTCATTTTCAGCCAAGCTTTGATAAACCTTTGCTTTTTTAATGGCAGTACTGCGCTCATTAACCAACAAGCCATTTAAAATATTTAGCTCCAAACCCACATGCCATAATCCAAATTCGTCCGTTTTGTTTTCCGGATTAAGATAATCACCTTGCGTGTTTTCATAAGCTCCAACCACATCAAGGCCAATACTGGTAGGAAAACGAAGCTTAGCACCATATTTCCGATAGTAGAGCTTATCATCAAAACTCTTCTCATTCCACCCGGCTGTAATTTCAGGATCGAGAAAACCTCTGGCTTTCATTAACTGCGTTTCAGCAATCTTTTGCTTTAAGTCAGCCTGCCGAGCAATGGGATGATATATTAATATATTTTCTAAATACTCGTCATAACTTAATACAAGACTATCAGATACACCTTGCCCTTTTAGCTCTTCATTATTGGTAAGCCCCAACAATAGTAAAACCAGTAACACTTTGAAATAATTAATAACCATCATTTAAATCAATCTTTAATTACAGTTCACAAATGTTTGAATTACTTTACCGACTTTAATGGTACTTTCCGTTTAAGCTCATTCTTATCCGAGCCCTTTATAGTATAAAACTCAGGTGGGAAACCATTGAGTTTTCGCCAGATCTCGTACCACATGGGCACATCCTTTAATAATATAAAAGCCTGAGTGCCCGCCCCTACTCGTAATTCCTCTGGCCATGTTTTTTTTGTGTTATCAGGACTAATTAATACTCGATAATAGCCATTGTTACTTATAAACTGATCAATGGCAACAATATTACCAGAAAACACCCCTGTTGATGATTCAGGCCATCCACTAATCACGATTGCTGGCCACCCATCAAAGCGAAGCCGAACACGATTGCCAATACTTAACAGAGGCAGATCATTGGGTTGCAAATATACTTCAACAGCTAAATCATAATCGGCCGGTACAATAATAGCAATATCCGATCCTTCCTTTATGTTTTCTCCAATACCCTTTTTTAAAATTTTTGTAATATACCCGTCTTGTGGGGCAGTTATATAATACAATTTTTGTCTCTGATTATAGCCACTTAGGGTGCTTCGTAATTTCGAATTAAGAGCAAGGCTTTCTAAACGATTAGAAATTGCAGATTGTAAGTCAGATTGTGATTTAGATAGCTTTCCTGCATAATCTCGCTGAACGGCAAGCAACTCCAAACGGGTAATGATTAATGAATTTTTCTGGTTTAACCACTTGTTCTTTTGAGCACTTAGTTTCGCTCTGCTTTCCTGAAGCTTAAATTCCTTATCCTGCATTTCAGATAAGGATTTCAAGCCTTTATCATAAAGCTCCTTTGTACGGGAATATTGGTTTTCAGTAATCTTTAGGGTATTGCTTAATGCCACAAAATCGATACTGTCAATATTTATTTTATTAATTGCCTGCTGAATCTTACTCTTGATTTGCTGCTGTTTTAAATTCAGAGCTTCCTCAAGGGCCTTATATTGCCGCTGTAGTGCCAATATTTTTTCATCATAGGCCTCTATACTCATATCCTTTGCATGCAACTGTTCCGATGTTCGTTCCAGTAAGTCAGGATCGAAGTATTCACTTTTTATTTCCGTAATGTAAACAATAGTATCTCCTTCACTCACATAGTCACCTTCCCTAATAAACCATTGATCGATCCGACCTGCTATTACCGATTGTATCGCTTGAGGATGTTGTTCGGGTGAACGAGTTGTTACATATCCTTTGGCTCCTATATTCTGAGTCCATGGAAGAAATAAGCCAATGAGTAAAAGCACCAAACAAACCAGTAAAATAGTTAGGTATAATTTGGGCATTTGCGTTTTCAGCAGTAAATCATAGGATTTAAAATCACTTAAATTAATCCGTTTGGCTATGCTATTTTTGGATATATTTAACATGGCTATTCTTGATTTTGACTAATATTTATGATTCTATTACATTTATTCTTCCAATGTTCACAATTTGATATCACCAATATGGTTGAATCAGCATGAAACTTACATAAATAATTAATAATTCTTTTTTTCTCATCGTCTTCAAGGTATTGAAGCGGATTTTCCAGGAGTAATAACGAGGGTTTCTTAACAAGAGCTCTGGCTAATAGTAATTTCTTTATAATACTTCTGGTCAGCCGTCTTCCTCCACTATCAATTACCGTATCCAATCCCTTAGGACGACGATTTAAAAATGAATTTAATCCCAAAACATCGATCAGGTCTTGTATAACGGCTTCATCAACTTTACTACCCATTTCGATATTCTCACGAATGGTACCTTCAAATATTTGATTGGTTGGAAAAACGATGCCAACAGCTTGATAATAACTAGAACGCGTATAGTTTTCGATGGCTATATCATTAATAAGTAACTTACCAGAATTTACCTCTTGAACACCGGATAGCAATCTCATCAGCAAAGATTTTCCACTACCTGAACTTCCCTCAATCAATATTTTTTCTCCAGCCTTAATATCCAAACTCAAGCCATTTATAATACCCGATAAATCATCCGGAAAACTGGCATAAATATTCTTTGCCATAATATGAATACCGGCGTCTGATTTTAGTTTTAATGTGCCATTATTAGCATCTAAATCTAAATCGGTGATATGGCCTATTTTTTCGAGGCCTGTTAGTACATCATAAACCGTTTCTACCAGTTGAAGTATTTTCTCAATCGAATTTAGGATTAAGATGATAATAATTTCTGCGGCAACGAACTGTCCCAGGTTAATACGTTCAGAAAAAACCAGGTATCCACCCAAGATTAAAAGTCCTGCAGCCAAAACAATCTTAAAACCAACAAAAAACCAAAATTGAGTCAATAGTACCTGGAAATGACTTTCGCGACTTTTCAAATAGTCCTGAACGGTATTATCTGTTTTATTAAGATGGAACCCATCCTTGCCAAACAATTTGAAGCTATAATGCACCCGGGCAATTTCTTCAAGCCAATGTGCCAACCGATATTTATATTTACTTTCCTTCATACTAGTTTTTAAACCCAAAGGACCAGTAACTTTAAAAATGATCCAAAGTATGAGGCCTAGAATCATTCCAAGCACAATAAAATAAGAACTATAAATGGCCAATAAAATTAATCCAAATACAATCTGGAAAATTGCCAGAGAAAAATCTATGATGATTTTAGGAAGACCTTTCTGAAGGGTAAGTGTATCAAAAAAACGATTGGCCAATTCAGGCGCATGCACCTTATCTAATTTAAATAAAGTGATTTCAGGTAAACGAAAGGCAAATTCAAAGGCTGAACGGGCAAATAAATCTTGTTGTATATTTTCAACTAGTCTAAGCTGTAATACCTGCAATACGCCGGCCAAGCTAATACCTAATAATACAAATCCAACCAGAACCAACCAGGTAGATGTCATTTCGCCTGCCTGCAAAAAGTTAATTATAGCCTGTATACCAACAGGTAGGGTCAGGTTAATTACCCCAATAAAGATAGCGTAAATATAAATTTGCTTAAGCAGCGAATTATATTGACTTAATAAACTCCAAAAGCGTTTAGTTGGTGTAAGCATTTTAATTAATCCAATTTTGTACGGTGAGTTTAACTATTTCATCAAATTATGTAACACTAGTAAAGCAACATTGTTTCTATACATCCGTAAAGGAAAACTTTCAGTATCGAATTTAATAAATTCTTTATTGAAAGCTGTGATATCTGGCAACTCAATTGGATTATTCCTTCTAAATAGATAGAAATTTAAATCTGGAATGATATTTTTATTTGACACACAAAGTTATAATAAGTACAAGGGTGTTTATTTTAAAAATATGATGATATGAAACTACTGGAAAAATATTAGTTTATAACAAGAACATCAATCGATTTATGATTAGGCATGAACGAGAACTCTGCCTACAAATCAGACAGAGATTTATGTTATTTAATTTTGATAAAAAACTTAGCTTTCAAAAAATATATTGTGAATTGGATAACTAAAGTAAACATTAACAATAAATTGCCATAAATAAAATGAAGTTCAGTTCGCTTTTTGACTATCAAGACTAAAGGTTAATTCCTAAAGTATTCATCACTATTAATTGACTTTAATAAGAAAAAGCTTAGGCTACCATATATGGAGACTGCTGTAATAATAAAATCACTCAAGCACAGCCAAGAAATACCATATAAAAACTTAAAATATGACATTTGGGGAAAGCATTAAAACCTTTATATACCTACAAGAACCCTATCCGACCTTTGGGCAGAGTTTTTTTGTCGCATTTCTTTAAATGCCATTGTTTCACTCGGCAGCTCTTCAAACAATTTAAAATAGTCAGCAGCAAACTGCCCCATATGCGTAAAACCAAGCTCCTGTGCAATTTCAGAGACATTCTGTTTATTCTCTCCATGTGCAATCATGCGATAAGCATAGTTCAAACGAATATTATTAACGTATGCCTTAGGTCCAATACCAAACCGCTCCTTAAATGCATACTCCAAAGTACGCTCCGACCCTGAACAATGTTTGCACAATTCCTTGATCGAAATCTTACGGTAGAAATAGCGATTAATATACTCCAAAGCTAGTTGAAAACATACATCACGCTTACGGTGCATGGGCATAATTGCCATCATCTCTTTCCTATCCAAGAAATTGAGCAACATTAAAGGCAAACGATATTTTAGTTTATAAACAAACGAAGGCGAATGAATGAGTTCTGGATTTTGAATTAACTTATCCAATAAAATCTGGAGAAAACTACCGATGTAAAGCACAAAATTACCATCAATGGGGTACGCGTGTTCATCATTCGTTAGGTTCTTATTGAGGTTCTTAAATTTATATTGATTAATAAGTTTATCCAAATGCTCATCCTTAATGCTTATCGTAAACACATTAAAGTCATCGTATGAGATGCCATCCAAAGGCCCATCTTTTTGAAAAACCAATAGATTTCGACTATTAACATTCCGGTTTAACCATTTAAAAGATTGGTTATTATCTACTGGAATAACGAAGGTTCTATGCCCTACAGGTGTAAGTCCTTGCTGCTGAACCGTACCATCTATAGCTGTACGACCTATCTGAACCTCACCAATATTAATTAAAGATATATCAGCATTAAACTTGCCTCTGTTCAGCTTCTTAAAATCCAACTGCCAATTCAAGGCAATTTCTTGATATAAGTCAAAATCATTAAATGATTGATGTATAAAAATATTTGACGTTGGATTCTCTGTCATTTATAAGTTTCAATGTTTGTTGACATGACAAAACTATACAAAAGCAGAATAAGTTAAAAGTAATATGAATTTAAGATCGCTCTGTTTTTGCGGTTTTTTGATAGTGTTCTTTATTAACAAAAACAAAATCTAGTACTTCGTGTTGTAATATTGAACTTTACAAACAATTGTTCTAAATTGACTTAATACTTAAACACAAATAATTATGAAACACTTCAAGTCGTTACTACTAGTTATCTTACTAGGCGCATTCATTACTACTAATGCACAGGAAATTATCCATGATGCTGAACAAACCATTCTCCAGGAACAATATGGTGAGCAATGGGCCGCTCAAGACAAAGAAATTGATAAAAAACTAAAAGCGCTTGAGAAGAAGTATGGCAAAAAGCCAAATATCATTCACATCATGTGGGATGATAATAGTTTTGGTGAAGTTGGTATTGAAGCATTTAATAAAATACGTGGCTTTGATACTCCGCGATTAAATAAAATGGGTGAAGATGGTATTGTTTTTACACGAATGTATACTGAACCATCTTGTACACCTACTCGTGCAGCTGCTTTAACCGGGCGTTTAGCCGTTCGTAGTGGTATGCATACAGTATCATTCCCACCAGAGGGAGCTGGCTTACCAGCTGAAGAAGTAACTATAGCTGAAATTCTTTCAGATGCTGGGTACAATACTGGTTTTGTTGGTAAAGGGCATCAGGGCGACATCGAAGAAGCTCACTTACATAATCAAGGTTTTGACGAAGCTACATTTTCAATGTATAACCAATTTCCTCCAGCAATGTGGCACTCTCAAGGCCAAGCTGCGGGTATGAGTATTGGTTATGAAAAAGATATGCATGAAAAGAAATATTTAGTAGATCAAACTTGGCGTCCTTACGGATATATCATGGATATCGAAGGTAAGAAAGGTGAAAAAGCTCGCGAAACTCTTCCTCCAACTTTAGAGAATTATAGAAAAACATTTGAAATTCATCAAGAAAAAGCATTAGATTATATCGATCGTAAAGCAGATGATGATAAACCATTCTATTTAGCTTATTGGCCAAATGTTTATGACTTAATGCGTGTTGGTCAGGAAACAACAACCAGTAATAGTTCTGCTTTTGCTCAAAACATGGACCGTTTAGACAGACATATTGGAGAAGTTCTTGATTTACTAAAAGAAAAAGGAATTTCTGAAAATACGCTTATCGTTGCCATGGCTGATAATGGCCCAATGGTTGAAGTTCCTGCGGCAATGTATCAAGTTGTATTTAATGGAGGTAAAGGTGACTACCGTGAAGGTGGTATTCGTGTGGCTGCATTTGCTCAGTGGGATGGTGTTATTGAGCCAGGAACTTATGTTGGTGATATGATAACTGTACACGATTTATTTACAACTTTTGCTCGCTTAGGTGGTGCAATGGATAAAATACCAACTGACCGTATTATCGATGGTGTTGACCAAACTGCAGTTTTCTTATATGGCGACGCTCAATCTCGTCGTGATTATTACCATGTTTATACCGGACCTTATCATGCAGCTACTATTAAACAACAATACAAACGTGTTTGGATAGGTGGTCGTCCAGGATTAGTGAAAAACGATTTCTACGATTTATATCAAGATCCTCGCGAAATGCGTGGTATGATGGCTCAATTTTTATGGGCATGGGGACCATTCGACATGGTAAAGAAACGTCATGACTTAATGAATGAAAAATATCCTTTTACACCAACTCGTCATGGAACTCCATTCGAAGGAATAGAGAACCTAAGACCAGAAAGTGTACAGTTTCAGCAAACTGTTGTTAAAACAAGAAATACAGGTAAGTAATTTGTAATTGTTTGCTATGTGAAAAGGAGAGGCTATTCGCCTTTCCTTTTTTTTATAAAACCCCAAAGATGAAACGAGCCAGGAGAAAAGTTTTCTTATACAGGAGAATGACTGTGGTGGCGAGTTCCATGTGACAAATAAAAGTAAAATTTAAACACATGAAAAAGCTCTATATTCTTTTAATAGCATTAAGCATGGGTATAAGTGCCGTGGCCCAGGACACCCCTAGTGAAGATGAATTGGCAAAGGCATCACAAAATCCCTTGGCCGCAATGATTAGATTTCCTTTTCAAAACAATACTACCTATGGAATTGGAGAGCACAATGAAGCACAAAACGTATTAAATATCCAGCCAATTTACCCACTTAAGTTTGAGAAATTTAATATTATTAACTTTAATGCTCAAGTATATTACAGTGCAGTAACACCTACAGGTTGGGGGCAATGGTAATCACGTTTCCAACTTCAATTTATGTTTCCTAAATAGCATCTTACATCGTTATTGTCCATTAGGGCTATCGCATTGTCGCATAGGAACAAAAAGACTTGCTTTCCATCCTCATATTTGTATCGTCATAAATAATAAAACTAAAGGTCATGAATAAACTAAAAAACATTACAAGCCATAGCATCCTATTGGCGATTACTATGCTATTTTTTTCAGCTTGTCAAAACATAAGTGAGGAAAACACAAATGCTACAACGGAAAAGAAAGTTTTAAAAGTTGCCGGTTACGACATGGATCGTGTCCAGGCACTGGTTCAAGGTAAAGTAGAAATTGAAGGTTATGAGCTGGATTTTCAAAAAGTTGGCATAGGCGATGCCAATACGGCTGCTTTTAGTGGGGCAGGCACCTATGACATTACCGAAATAGGTTTACACCCCTACATGCTGGCTTATGCCAATAATGATTTCAGAGATTACACGCTAATCCCTGTATTCCCAATTAGAACATTCAGGCACAAGAGTATATTTATACATAGCGACAAAGGTATAAACTCACCTGAAGATTTAAAAGGCAGAAAAATTGGAACACCTGGTTACTCATCCACATCTTTAACTTGGATTAGAGGAATGCTAATGGATGAATATGGGGTTTCGCCCCAAGATATTGAGTGGGTACTTTCCAACAAAGACTCATCTGCCGAAGCTGCAGGAAAAATATCAGCTGAAGAACAGGTTGTTCCCGACGGTATAAATGCCTCGTATGGAACGGCTGGTAAAGATGAATCGGATTTACTATTAAGTGGTGAAGTAGATGCCTTATTCCATGCGGCAGAACCGAAGGCATATATCGATGGTAATACAAAGGTAAAACGTTTATTTGACGATGCGCGTTCAACCGAAAGAGCCTACTTTAAGGAAACAGGCATCTTCCCGATTATGCATGCAGTGGCAATAAAAACAGAATTACTTGAAGAGAATCCTGGTTTAGCTAAGGCTGTTTTTGAAGCCTACTCCAAATCAAAACAAATACATTACATGCAATTGGATAAAATTGGTTGGGCCTACTCTTCCTTACCTTGGTTTGCCCAGGAATACGAAGAAACCAAACAGCTGATGGGAGATAACTTTTGGCCATATGGTATCGAAGACAATCGTAAAGCTCTCGAAACCTTATTCAGGTATTCTTACGAACAAGGCTTAAGTTCACGTCAATTAAGCATTGAAGAACTTTTTTGTAAGGAAACATTAATGTTAAAAGAATAATTTTTTTGATACTTATGCGTATCTTGATTTACCCAAAATGTAATATTTGAACATGCGCCATTACCTAAGTCTATTTACTCTGCTTGTTATTAGTAACCTGAGTATAGCTCAGAAAACAACTGACTGGCAACTGTGGAACAACGTTGAAGTAGGTTCTGACATAAGCAATCAGTTTTATCTAAGTCTGGATGCAAGGTATAGAACTGCTCTAGGAAGCGACCTGGATAATTGGAATAAATCTGGCTTGTTGGTTCGTAGTAAATGGACCTTCAATAAAACATGGAGTTTTTATTTTGACATCATCAATTATTACACAAGTCAAAATAATGAAGAGAACAGCTATGAATTTAGCCAACGCCTGGGTGTTGCCTTCTTTATTTTTAAAAATGGCAACAGCGTTTTCAGAAAAGGTGAACCTGCTTTAATTCAAATAAGCCCACGGCTTGAACTGAGTAATTTTAGTCGGATCGAACATCGAATGTTTCGTTACATGGAATCAAATACCTATAACAGTTACTGGCGGTATAGAAATAGAACACGAGTTAAATATGCGCTTAATCGCGAGAGTATGTTAGAAGAGCATTTATGGCGTCTGGATACAGATATTGAGTTTTTTGTACCCTTAAGCGCCGAACCTGATGAACGTTATTTATCAAACATACGCGTGCGAATTGGCCCCGAATACAAGCATTCAATCCATTGGAGTTTCCGAGCATTTTATAGCTTCGACCACTCTGGGAATGGAGATTCAGGAGGTGGTAATATCGAAAGCCATATGTTAATGCTAAGAATTAAATATGTTTTTTAAAAAAATTGAATTATGATAGTAGGAATAGTAGCACTTATAACAGCCATATTTTTAGGCGGAAGTACCGATGAGTATTTTCTTATTACGGATATTGATAAAGCAAGCAAAGAAATTGTTGTTGATAAACAACGCTCACAAGAAATAATCAAGATCATTAAAAAGGAGAAAAAAACAGCCGATTCCTTTTATAAAACAAGATCAAAAAACCTTAGTAAATTTAAAAAAGGATACCTCAATTACGAACTAAAAAAGGAAGATCTCTTAGGTTTTTATGAAACCCAAATACAATCGGTCACTGAACACCAGGATCTAGTTTTCAATACGCGTTTAGCATGTATCCAACATATTGAAGCCGAGGAATGGGATGAGATTCTTAAGTTATCGCAAGAACGATTTGATAAACAGTTAGCTAAAGAACAAAAGAAGTTAGCCAAGCAAAAGAAAGAAGTTTGGGATATCATTAACGATAAGGTTGATGCTGTTGTAACAGATTCAAAAAATAATAAAGCCGTAAAACAGGAAATTGAGATATTAAAACGCTCATTACTTAAACTTGATGATTCCTTAAGTAAACGTAATGTCAAAGATTCGGAAACTATTAAAAATTACAAGGTTAGTTTCGATGAATTAAAAGCCATCGGAACTAATAACAATGAATTAAGAACAAATGCTTTTGCTTCCTTGGTAATTTTCAGAGAGCAAGTAAAAAACAGAGTGGATGAAAAGCAATGGCAAGCCATCATGAAAACCATTGATAAAACACTCTTGTAAGGTATCGGATTTATTTATCCTTTCTGTCCTATAAAAAATCGGACATCTCCCCTGACAAAACAGGGGAGAATTATAAAACCTACGAGGTAAGACTCAATTAGTCCGTTAAACCCTATCCCAGTGTAAAACCAATGAAAATGATAAAATCAAATTTTATAATTCTGCTGATTTCGTTATTAACTTGCTTCGCGGCATCTGCTCAGCAAACCGACAGCATTATGTCGAAAGCTGAACTCGAAAAATTACACCGTGAGCTTGATAATCCTTTGGCCAAAAGATGGTCATTGGTATTTCAAGAGAATTATGGCATTAGCCAGGGCAATTTAGTTGATGGGAATGTTACATCCAACACCTTCTTTTTTCAACCTGCCCTACCTATCCCATTTGGCAGAAACAAGGTATTTACAGCGAGGCCTGTATTCCCAATTGTAACTCAGCCCGATTTTTCAGCTGACGCCAGCGGAGGCAGAAAAGTAAGCGGTTTTGGAGATATACAGATGGCAGCTCTATTTGGTCCTGGAAACGCCAAAGGAATCGTATGGGGGCTTGGCGCTACTTTTGTTTTCCCAACTGCGAGTAATAGTAATCTGGGGCAAGGCAAGTGGCAGGCTGGCCCAACTTTTATGTTATTTCATTTGGCCAAAACCTGGAATAAAGGTGTTTTTATACAGCATTGGTGGTCGTATGCAGGCGATGAAGACAGAGCCGATGTAGCACTTACCGATTTTCAATATGTTATCAGGCGTAATTTTAGTAACTGGTCGCTAGGTATGGGACCATCGGTTAAAATAAATTGGAAAGCCGGATGGGACGAAGGAGTTACTATACCTATAGGCTTTGGATACACCAGAACAGCCTTAGTTGGCAAAACGCCTTTTAAATTGCGTATTGAACCGCAATACAGTATTTATCGATCAAGTGAATATGGCAATGTCTGGAACATTCGAATACAAATTGCTCCTGTAATTAAAAGCCCGTTTATATAACCTTTGTGCACTATTTCTATGAAATTCTTTTCAAGCCTGAAACCACTTTTATCAAGATGCTTATTGATCGTTTGCCTGTTTTTTGTATTCCTTGGCATCCTAAAAGCGCAATCGCATAACGATCATAGCGTGGATACTCACCATAGTAACGATGCTCATCACCATCAAAACCACGCTGCTTTATTTGTTGGCGGAACCTCCCAATACGACCTAGGTAAGAATATTACAACACTAGGTATTGATTACATGCGCTTTTTCAAAAAAAACCCCCAGTGGGGAATTAGTGCCGCAACCGAAATTATACTTGCTGATGATATCCAATGGCTAATTATTACACCTTTGGTATATCAACCATTCGAAAATTTTTGGTTGAGATCAGGTCCTGGATTTGAACTAGTTCATAATGAAACCCATAAAATCATTGGCACTTTCGTTATGCGCTTTGGTCTTGGCTATGATATTAACGTTGACAACCTAGTCATATCTCCCAGTTTTGATTTTGATTACATTCGTTATCATCCAGCAGTCGTTTGGGGAGTAAATATTGGGATGGGGTTTTAAGTAAAGGATGATTAAGGATACGGCCTTTATTGAAGATCATATCTTGAAGCCTCAATAAGTAGCATTAACAAAGCACCTACAATACTGATAAATAACTTAATCAATTCTCTCCTTTAGGAGAGATGCCCGAAGGGCAGAGAGGTGATAAACTTAAATTGAGATTGTAATTATTCAGGATACAATCTTTATTGGCAAGACACTAAAGAGATCGGATCCTGAATTCTGCTTAAAATTAACAATAGCACATCTCCCACTTAAGGATACGATCTTTATTAGCAAGATGCAAATAGAGATCGTATCCTTAGTCCGATTGGAGCATTCTTATGTCATTTTGGGGTATACAGAGGTCGCCAATACCTTCATCTTTGTATTGTCAATGAAATAATAATAAAAACAAAATGTCATGAAAAATTTTGCAACAAGCCTTCTAACAGTATTCGCACTGAGCTTATCATTTTTAAGTTCAGCTCAGGAAAAAATGGTATTACCAAAGGGAACAACCATTTCGATTAATGTTGATCGTAACATTGCATCAAAATCGGTTCAACCAGAATTTCAATTTGGTGGTGTTGTTGATTTGGATGTACTAAGCGATAACAAAATTCTTATTCCATCCGGAACTAAGGTAATGGGTAAAGTTGTATCGGTTAAAACAGCAGGTCGCGTTGCTGGTCAGGCCGAAATAGTTCTTGTTCTTACCAAAATACAAAAGGGAGACGAGTATTTGCCTATTGAAACAGCAGCCATTGCTGTTCAAGGTGAAGCTCAAGGTAAAAAAACAGTTAGAAATGTAGGTGTTGGTGCTGCAACAGGTGCTGCATTTAATAAGGGTAAAGGAGCTGGACGCGGAGCCGCTACCATGGGAGCTGCTACAATATTATCAGGCGATGGAAACATTACAATCCCCAAAGGATACAACTTACAGTTTCCTACTGCCGATAGTGTAAGTTTCTAAACTTGATCATAAAATTAATAACAAGGTACTATGAAGTTCATAGTACCTTTTGCCGTATCAGGTAAAAAACTAAACACAGAAGTACTGAGAAGTTTCATCAAACGTATTAGCCATTTATAACATCAATCATGAAATATCTATTTTTAATTTTTATCAGCTCGTTCGTTACACTTAGCACCATTGAACTTAAGGCGCAAGATGAACAGGAACCGGATGCGAATAATCCCATAGATCATAATTCCACAACCGCACCTATGGTAGCGACAAGCAAATGACTCAATTTATCGCTAATGCCACTTTTAAGAGATGGTTTGTACGTTTTTCAACCGAAGCTGAATTTAATCATAAGGCTGATAATCTTTACAAAGGTGGAAATATTGTCGTATCACGTTTATTTAATGGCAAAAACCCAAGCCAAAAATATGGTGTTGGTGCCATTGTATCGTATATCAACTCCAAAGGAATGGCTGCCGGTTTAAACGTGGTATCAGTAAATCCTTTTGGTGATTGGAAGTTTATTTCACTTACCACCTACCAGCTTGGTGATGATATATCAATGTTAGAATTTCAGCCAGGCTTATACTTAACTCTAAAAAAGGGTTGGTATATACGCAATCATCCTCGCATGATTTTTGATTTTGCTTCTGACTACTATGAAGTACCGGTTGGTGCTGGTTTTGGTAACATTATTGATGTAAGTGGCACTAAAGTAAACTTATTGGTTGAACCTCAATACGATTTTTCTAATAATAGAATGATGCTTTACGCCGGTGTTAAGGCACTTTTTTAATTTAATAGAGCTATAGTTTTTTAGGCAGAAGTCAGTAGTTGAAAGATCAAGCTAAGGTAGTAAAGTTTTATACCGCAGATTGATCTAAATGCGCCTTTAGTGCATTCCATTTCTAAAGTAACTTTGCTTATGTATCGGCCAGGGGTATCGCCTTTAAAAACATTAATAAATAATACATTGTATTTTTAACCACAGATTTAGCTTCGCTGATTATCAATTCTATAATTAAACAGATTTTTAGTTCCGCTTTGCGGAACAATTTGTGATAATCCCGATGGCTATCGGGAGTGAAATTCGTGGTCTTTTTTACTATATTGTTTAATAGCAATTTCACTAATGTATCGGCATTATACCAGCGCATTTTGTAATACATTTGGTATAATTGGTATTAAACATGGTATCCTTTTTTTAGAGCATACAAATAAGGCATGCCAGTAATAAACTTACTTAGCATGCCTTATACCCAAAATGGTTTTCAACCTCACCTCTATCTATTCTTATCTCATTTCACCTATAAAGTTATCGGGAGGAAGAACACTTTTGTTAGCCCTCCCGATGGTCATGAAATAATTTGTTTTGTAAGCTTTCCTATGCCGGAGCAACAGTTGGCGGTTGGGCAATTGGATTTTCCGCACCTGGTGCAATTGGCTGTGCCACTTCATCCGTATTTTGCGGCACATAGTCATCATCGCTACTGCATGATGTAAAACCTAATCCCATTACAAATAAACCTACTGCAAATAATGTTTTTAACTTTTTCATGACTTTTAATTTTTACTGTTCAACTTTGTTTTTTTACTATTACAAAGGTTGAATTAAAAGTCCCTCCATTTTATTCCAAAAAGACAATATAATGTCCCAAACAGACAACATGATTTTTTAAACAGTACAGTTAACCAGCACTTCAAATAACAATTCGGATGAACATATAGCGATTAACAGACAAACAATCTTTCTCTACGCATAAGAAAACACATTTAACACAAAGAGGTAATCCGTTTTAGGAAAACCCCTTTGTACTGTTTCTGACAATCTCGAGAGGGAGAACATATTTGTTCACCCCCTCAATGGTCATGAATAATTTATGACTGAGTCCTATCTATAGGAAATTCTTCAAATACTTTTGCAATTACTGCATTAATTTTTTCTTCGGCTTTTTTATTCTTGCCCTTAAATTCATCTTCAGCTGTTCCTATCCATAGTACTTCATCTGTTTCGGTATCAACTACTGCAATTTGAAGTACTCCCGTGGCGGTAGTATATTCCTGTGTATCACTCTGGCTATTGGCCATGCCATATCCACCTCTTCTAAAACCAACTCCTCCTGTACGGTAATGATTAGTATTGGTTGAATAAGACTTTTGAACATCTATTCCAAAGCCCCACACTATTTCAAGCTCCGCTTCTTTTTCCTGAATAAGGCCACGCTGTTCTGTTTCATTTACAATGGCATTTTCTATACGTTTGGTATTGATAGGATTGATACTCTCATTAGTACCTTCAACTTGTTTTATCGCATAACTTGTAAAAGCATTAAAATCGGCGTTGCTAACCTGGTCACTACTTACCTTGGTTGAAGAACAACTCGTCAATAAGCCTATGACCGCTATTATTATTGTTAAATTCTTCATAACTTCAAATTTTACTTGTTTATTAACTAATAATTAATGAATTAAAGACCCGGTCCTGCGGCCAAGGTCTTCAAAAATCTACCTCCCCATTTCTTTATGCAGGCGCTACCGTTGGTGGCTGTGCAATTGGATTTTCTACCCCGGGTGCATTTGGCTGTGTTGGCTCGCCTGGATTAACCGGCGTATAATTATCATCGCTGCTACAAGATGTGAATCCTAATCCCATTATAAATAATCCAACTGCGAATACTGTTTTTAACTTTTTCATGACTTTTGTTTTTTAATATTTGACTTTTATTCTGGAACGGTTCTTCTATAACCATTATGTAAGAAAGAACCGTTCCTTATTTTGTTAGTTGATCTTTATTGTTTTTGTTGATACAAAGATTGCTCGTTTCAAT
This sequence comes from Carboxylicivirga fragile, assembly GCF_050589805.1. NCBI lineage: Bacteria > Pseudomonadati > Bacteroidota > Bacteroidia > Marinilabiliales > Marinilabiliaceae > Carboxylicivirga > Carboxylicivirga fragile. Next base: position 121,921 of record NZ_JBNGOY010000012.1, read on the forward strand.
CTCTGCTTTTATTCCAATCCGACTTTGTAATAACCCTTAAAGACTT